>JAAYAO010000336.1 GCA_012719335.1 Propionibacterium sp.
CTGGTCAGCACCACCCCGCCGGTGAACAGCACCAGCACCACCATGATCGTGCCCAGGTAAATCGGCAACGAACCGCGCTGGGCGCGGGCGGTCACCTCGACCGCGGCCCGGTCCAGACCCCGCATGACGTGCCCGTAGGCCTCCTGGGCGCTCATCACCTCGGGGAAGGTCTCCTGCAGCCGGCCGAAGGAGACCCGCCACGAGAAGATCACCGCACCCAACACCCAGCACAGCAGCGACAGCAGCAGCGGCAGGGTGACCCCGCCGTGCCACAGGGCGAGCCCGTGGGCGGCGTGACCGATGGTGAACTGGTCGACGAAGCCGCTGAAGGCGGTGGTCAGTTGGGCACCGAGCAAGCCGAAGACCAGCCCGGCCAGCGCGAGCAGCACCGGGGAGGAACCGAAGACCGGCCCGACGTGGGCGACCGGGGTGCGTCCCGACACCCGCGACTTGTCGGCGAAGGCGCCCCACAGGAAGCGCAGGGTGTAGGCGACGGTGAGGATGGACCCGACGACCATCGCGGCGACCAGCAGCAGCGCCGGGCCGGGCAGGATGTCGGTGCCGTCACCGTGGTCGCTGATCAGGTACAGGATCGATTCGAAGGCCGATTCCTTGGAGATGAAACCCAACAGGGGTGGGAATCCGGCCATCGAGGCGCCGGCCAGGATCGCGGCGACGGCGACCACCGGAATCTGTCGTCCGACACCGCTCAGCTCGTTCAGGTCGCGGGTGCCGGTGGAGTGGTCGACGATGCTGACCACCAGGAACAGGGCCGACTTGAACAGGGCGTGCGAGACCAGCAGGGCCAACCCGGCCAGGGACGCCGAGGCGGTGCCCAGGCCATTCATCACGGTGAGGAAGCCGAGCTGGCTGACGGTGCCGTAGGCGAGCAGCAGTTTGATGTCGGTCTGCCGCAGCGCCCGCCACCCGCCGACGATCATCGTGACCGAGCCGAGGATCAGCACCGTGGGACGCCACAGCGGGTCATCGGCGAAGGCCGGGGCGAATACCGCGATCAGGTAGATGCCGGCTTTCACCATGGCTGCGGCGTGCAGGTAGGCCGACACCGGGGTGGGGGCGGCCATCGCGCCGGGCAACCAGAAGTGGAACGGGATCTGTGCCGATTTGGTCACCGCACCCAACAACAGCAGCGCGACCGCGACGGTGACCAGGGGGCCGCTCAGCCCGGCGTCCAACACCACGGCGAGGCTGAAACTGTTCGCCTTGGCACCGAGGATCAGGATGCCGACGAGCATCGCCAGGCCACCGAAGGTGGTGACGATCAGGGCGGTCATCGCCGCGCCACGGTTGGCCGCGCGCAGCGGGTTGTGGCCGACCAGCAGGTAGCTGAAGACGGTGGTGAGTTCCCAGAAGACGTACAGCGCGATCAGATCGTCACTGGTGACCAGGCCGAGCATGGCGCCGGCGAAGGCAACCAACAGGCCGGCCACCCGGGCTTGGGGTGGGTCGTGGGAGAAGTAGCTGCGGCAGTAGAACAGCACGATCGCCCCGATCACGGTGACGACCAGGCCCAACACCCATTGCAGCAAGCCGATCCGGAAGGTGAACCCGACCCCGAGGGTGGGGATCCATTCGAATCCCTCGACGATCACCGTGCCGGCGAGCACCGCCGGCCCGTGGACGCCCAGCCAGATCGCCGCGGCGAGCGGGATCAGTGCGTAGAAAAGGAATCCTCGCTGGCCCAGGATGCGCATCACCAACGGCGACAGGGTCGCCAAGCCGAAAAAGGCAGCCAGCAGCCAAATCACGAGCGTGGTTCCTCCGGGCGGATCAGGTGTTCAACTCGGGGAACCAGATACCGATCTCGCGTTCGGCCGATGCTGCCGAGTCGGAGCCGTGCACCAGGTTCTCCCGCTTGGACGCGGCCAGATCACCACGGATGGTGCCGGGGGCTGCTTCGATGGCGTTGGTGGCGCCGTTCATGCTGCGGACGACCTCGACCACCGATTCGCCGGCCAGCACCGCGGCCACCAGGGGGCCGGAGGTGATGAACTCGCGCAACGGCGGGTAGAAGTCCTTCTCGACGTGCTCGGCGTAATGAGCGTCGGCCAACTCGGTGGCGCCCTGCACCATCTTCATGGCCACCACCGTCAACCCTTTGCCCTCGTAGCGGGAGAGAATCTCACCGATCAGGCCGCGGCGAACCGCGTCGGGCTTCAGCAGGATCAGGGTCTTCTCGGCGGTGCTCATGGGAGGTACCTTATCCGCCTTCGCCGACACTTTCGTCACCGCTCAACAACGCTTCGGATTCGAGCCGCTTGCCGAGGATGAAACAGGTCAGCCACAGGCCGCCGAAAACCACCGCCATCACCCACATCGCCGAGGTGAGGAAACCGGTGGCGATCAGCGCGATCTGGGTCAGCCAACCGAGCACGAAACCCGGGGTGCCGCGGCGCAGGGCCCCGGCGGCCATGATCGCCAGGAAGGCCACCACCCCCGCCGACACCCCGGCGATCGCCGGCGACACGTCGGACACCTGAATCATCACCGCCACCGCCAGGCCGACCACGATCGCCTCGAAGGCGAGGATGGCGACCAGCACCTTGGTCATCGGGTTGCCGGCGATCAGCGACACCTTCGCGGCCAGACCTTTCATCGTCCCGTCCCGTTCTGTTCGGCGTCCTCGAAGGCCCGGCGCAGCGCCTCGTCGAAGGCGGCGTCGGGGTCGTGCGGGGCGCCGACCTCCAGCCCGATCGAGGCGTCGGCCGGTGCCGGGTCGTCGCCCACCAACAGGGTGCGGGCCTGCCCCACCGCGATCACCGATCCGGTGATCAGCACCCCGGGTTGGCCGCCCGAGCCGGCGATCTGCTCGGCCCGGGCGGTGGCCAGCTCGATCGCATCGTCCAGTCGTTCGGCCCGGTGTACCCGGGCGGCTCCGAAGATGCCCTCGGCCTGTTCGGCCAGTTCGTCCACCGGCAGGCCACGGTCGGTGCCGGCCACCCGGGTGACCACCACCTCGGCAGCCCGCTCGTCCCAGATTCGCAGCATCTCGTCGGCGTCCTTGTCGCGCATCACCGCGAACACCACCACCAACGGGTCCAGCCCGAAGGCCTCCTCCAGCGCCTCGGCGGCGGCCCGGGCCCCGTGCGGGTTGTGCGCCGCGTCCAGCACGATCGTCGGCGAACGGCGCACCACCTCCAACCGGCCCGGGGAGCGCACCTCGTCGAACCCGTCCTGGATCACCTGCGGGGCCAGCCCGGTCTCCCCCAGGAAGGCCTCCACCGCGGCCACCGCCAGGGCGGCGTTGTGGGCCTGATGGGCACCGTGCAGGGGCAGGTGCAGTTCGCCGACCGGGCCGTCGTGGGCGTCGATCCGAATCACCTGACCGCCGACGGCGAGGGTGCGGTCGAGGACGGCGAAGTCGACCCCCTCGGTGATCACCTTCGCCCCGACCTCCGCGCAGCGCCGCAGCAGGGCCTTGGCCACCTCGGGTTGTTGCCCGGCCAGCACCGCCCGGGCGCCCTCCTTGATGATGCCGGCCTTCTCGTCGGCGATCGCGATCACGTCGTCGCCCAACAGGTGGGTGTGGTCCAGATCGATCGGGGTGAGTACCGCGACCTGGGCGTCGGCCACGTTGGTGGCGTCCCAGCGGCCCCCCAGCCCGACCTCGATGATCGCCACGTCCACCGGGGCGTCGGCGAAGGCGGCGAAGGCCAACCCGGTCATCACCTCGAAGAAGGTCATCGCCACGCCGTCGAGGCGCTGTTCGTCCACCATCTGCACCATCGGGGCGATCTGCTCCCACAGGTCGGCGAAGGCCGCCTTGTCGATCGGTTGGCCGTCGATGCTGATTCGTTCGGTCAGGTCGCTGAGGTGCGGGCTGCTGAACCGGCCGGTGCGCAGGCCCACCGAACGCAGCAGGGCGTCGATGACGGCGCCGGTGGAACCCTTGCCGTTGGTGCCGGTGAGGTGGATCACCGGGGTGGCGTGCTGCGGGTCACCGAGCAGGCCGCAGAGCGCCGAGATCCGGGTCAGGCTCGGGGCGACCCGGTTCTCCGGCCACCGCGCGGTCAACTCGGCGACCAGGCGGGCGTGTTGGTCTGTTTCGCTGGACATCGCCACGGAGTGTACGCGTTCGGCAACCACTAGGATCGTCTCCCATGAGTGCCGAGCAGACCCCCATCATCGCCGCGACCTCGTCGAACCGTCCGGTTCAGGTACCGGACAAGCCGGTCGTCGACGGTCTGGAGGACAAATGGGGCCCGAAATGGGTGGCGGAGAAGACCTTCGCCTTCAAGCGTCCGGCCTCCCGCGAGGAGGTGTTCAGCATCGACACTCCGCCGCCCACGGTGTCGGGGTCGCTGCACGTGGGTCACGTGTTCAGCTACACCCACACCGAC
>JAAYAO010000337.1 GCA_012719335.1 Propionibacterium sp.
CCTTCAACAGGGGCCCACCGGCCCCAGGCACCACCAGGAGACACACATCATGACCACCATGATCGACGAACGCAGGCTGTTGCCGTGTCATGTCGTCGACCCCGACCTGTTCTTCGCCGAGCTGCCCGAGCAGGTCGAGCAGGCCAAGGCCGTCTGCGGGCCCTGCCCGATGCGGGCCGAGTGCCTGGCGGGGGCGCTGGAGCGCGCGGAGCCGTGGGGTGTGTGGGGTGGCGAGCTGTTCGTGCGCGGCGCGACGGTGGCCCGCAAGCGGCCCCGGGGCCGTCCGCGCAAGGACGCGCTGCCGGTGGCGGCCTGAGGGCGGACACCCGGCACAACTTCTGTACATTTCTGTACATGGAGACCTGTAAAAAAGTTGTATGCTGGACGGCATGCCCAAAGGTCCCCAGCCGACATCCACGATTCCGCCACTGACCCGGGCTCGCCGCCGCGTGTTGACCGCGGTGGCGGAGATCTCCGACGGCCGGCCGGTGCTGCTGGTCGACATCGCCGAACGGGTGGGCGGACATCCCAACACCTCGCGTCAACAACTCGACCAACTGATCGCCGACGGGTTGGTCGCCTCCGAACCGGTCGCCCGCACCGGACGGGGGCGGCGCCCGCTCGGCTTCACCCTCACCCCGGCCGGCCGCCAGGCGCTGGCCGGTCAGGCCGGGCAACCCGAACGCACCGAACTGCTCAAGGCCTTCGCCGGTTACCTGGTGACCCGGCCCGACCCGGTCGCCGAAGCCCGGGCGGTGGGGGAGTTGTGGGGTCGGGAGTTCGACCTGCCACCCACCGCCGATGAGGTGGGCGCGGTGGTTGAACTGTTGGAGATGCTCGGCTTCGACCCGGCCCGGGCCACCACCGCCGGGGGTGATGACGCGGTGCTGCTGCGGGCCTGCCCACTGCTGGACCTGGCCCATGCCCATCCCGATGTGGTGTGCGAGGTGCACCGGGGCATGATCGACGGGGTACTGGCCAAGGTCGGCGCGCACCGTGGGGTGGAGTTGCGGCCCTTCGCCGACGACGAGAGCTGCCACGTGATCGCCGGCGCCCGGTTCGGCGAGGAAGGACGCGAGGCGGTCACCGCCGACGATGACGACCCGGCCGAGGAGTAGCCCCGGCTCGTTCAGTCGGTGGGATCGGTGCGCCACCCGGGCAGGAACTCGTCCAGTACCCCGGCGAACGGGGCCCGCACGTCCAACTGGCTGAGCACCGACACCGCCCCCAGATACACCCGGTCGATCATCAGAAACTCCGGTGGCAGGTTCAGTTTCGCCGCGACGCCGCCGGGTCCGGACGCCTGATGCACCCGTAGCGACTGGTGCCGCATCCACTCCCGGTTGAAGTGGAACTCCTCGACCGCGGCCGGTTCGACGAACGGGGTGAGAAATTCGATCAACTCCGCCGGATCGATCTGCCCGGCGATGAACCCCAGATCGGCCAACCCGGCCGCCAGCACGTCGGCATCGCCGCGGGCACACAGTTTCAGCAACCGGCCCATCTCCGGCGGCAGCCCGTCGGGGAAGCGCTGCACCCCACCGAAATCCAGTACCCCCAACCGTCCGTCGGCCATCACCCGGAAGTTGCCCGGGTGCGGGTCGGCGTGCAGCAACCCGACCCGGTCGGGGGCGGCGAACAGGAATCGGGCGTATTGCAGACCGACCCGGTTGCGTTGCTCGTCGGGCCAACCGGCGACGTCCAGCAACGGGGTGCCGTCCACCCATTGGCCGACGATCACCTTCGAGGTGTGCGCCAGCACCGAGGGGACGAAGAACTCGGTGCTGCCGGCGAACCCGTCGGCGGCCCGTTGTTGGGCGTCGGCCTCCAAGGCGTAGTCGACCTCTTCACCGACCCGGGCGGTGAGTTCCTCGACCAGGGGTTTGACCTCGATCCCACCGGCCAACGGGGCCAGGATCGTCGACAACCGGGAGAGTTGCTTCAGGTCGGAATGGAGCGCTTCGTCGGCGCCGGGGTACTGCACCTTCACCGCGACCGGTTCCCCGGTGGCCGCCCACACCGCCCGATGCACCTGACCGATCGATGCCGCCGCCGAGGGTCGGGGTCGGAAATCGCTGAACATGTCGCGCCAGTCGGCGCCGAACTCCTGATTCAGAATCGCGTGCACCCGGGCGGTGGCCATCGGAGGTGCGGCCTCCTGCAGTTTGCGCAGGTGCTGGCGAAACGGTTCGCCGTATTCCTCGGGCATCGCGGCCTCGACCAGGCTGA
>JAAYAO010000338.1 GCA_012719335.1 Propionibacterium sp.
CACCCGCTGGCGCATCCCGCCGGAGAACTCGTGCGGGAAGGCCTTCGCCCGGCGCTGCGGATTGGGGATGCCGACCAGGTCGAGCAGTTCGACCGCGCGGGCCCAGGCGGCCTGCTTGGAGATCCGCTGGTGGGCCTGCAGGGCCTCCACCAACTGGTCACCGATGGTGAACACCGGGGTCAGGCTGGACAGCGGATCCTGGAAGATCATCGAGATGTCGTTGCCCCGGATCTTCGACATCCGGCCGTCGGAGAGGCCGACGAGCTCCTGCCCGTTCAGGGTGATCGAACCGGACACCTTCGCGTTCTCGCTGAGCAGGCCCATCACCGCGAGCGAGGTGACCGACTTGCCCGAGCCCGATTCGCCCACGATGCCCAGGGTGCGGCCCGGGTACAGGTCGAAGGAGATGCCGCGCACCGCGTCCACCCGTCCGGCCTCGGAGGGGAAGGACACCGACAGGTCGCGTACCGACAACACCGGTTCGGTCATGCCCGGCCTCCCGACTGCGAGCTCGGGTCGAGGGCATCGCGCAAACCGTCGGCGATGAAGGCCATCGAGGTGGTCAACAGGGTCAGGGTCATCGCCGGGAACCAGAACATCCACGGGGCGCTGGTCAACACCGAGCCGCCCTGCCCGATCAGCGACCCCAGCGACACGTCCGGCGGTTTCACCCCGAAGCCGAGGAAGGACAGCGCGGTCTCGCTCATGATCGTGGTGACCACACCCAGGGCGAAGTGGATGGTCAGCATCGAACCGATGTTCGGGACGATGTGGCGCAGCACCACCGTCATCGGCCGCAACCCCATGTAGCGGGCCGCCGACACGTATTCGCGTTCGCGCAAGCTGATCGTCAGGGTCCACACGATGCGGGCGTAGAACATCCAACCGAACAGGATCAGCACCACGATCAGGGCCCGCCAGTCACCACCGCGGTCGTTCGCGATCAGCGCCAGGATCAGGAAGCTCGGCACCACCAGCAGGAAGTGGATGATCGCCAGGACGACCTTCTCGAAGCTGCCGCCGATGTAGGCCGCGGTGGCCCCCACGATCGCCGAGATGATGGTGGTGCTCAACGACACCACCACGCCGATCACCAGGGAACGTTGCAGGCCGTGCACCAACATCGCGAAGAGGTCGTTGCCGGCTCCGTTGGTGCCCAGGTAGTGGTCGCCGCCGGGCGGTGTGGTGATCGCCAGGAAGTCGACGTCGGTGTAGTGGTACGGGGTCAGGAACTTGCCGAACAGCGACACCAACACCAGCAGCAGAAAGATCACCAGGCCGATCACGGCCATCTTGTTGCGCAGGTAACGGCGGACGTAAAGCCGCCACTTGGCGGTGGGCTTGCTGCGACCGGCCAGCAGCACCTGCGCCTCGTCCTCGGGCATCAGGTCGTCGGCGATCTCCAACAGGTTCGCGCCGGACAACTGGGTGGCCCGGTCGGTCAGCGGGCTGGTGCCGGGGGTGACGTCGGTGGGTGGGGTGCCCAACGGTTCGTCCCGCCGCGGCAACCGGGGATCGTGCTCGTCGTGGTTCATCTCAGCTCACCCGCACTCGTGGGTCGAGGGCCGCCACGACGATGTCGGACAGGATTGCGCCGACCGCGGTGAGCATCGCGGCGAAGGCCGCCGACGCCACCACGCCGTGGATGTCGTTCTTGGAGATGGTCTGGATGAAGTACCGCCCCATCCCCTCCCAACCGAAAATGGTCTCGGTCATCACCGCGCCGGTGAACACCGCCGGAATGCTGAACGCCACCGACGTCGCCACCGGAATCAGCGAGGTGCGCAGCGCGTGCTTGCGTACCGCCTTGGCCTTCGGCAGCCCCTTGGCTCGGGCGGTGCGGACGTAGTCGGCGTTGATGTTGTCCAACAGCAGGGAGCGCTGCAGGAAGTGGGTCGCCGCGTACTGGATGATGATCAGCGAAATGGTCGGCAACACCAGATGTTGTAGGGTGTCGATCAGCACCGGGAAGAAGCCCTCGACGCCGATCGACTTGGCGCCGGTGACGTAGAAGACGGTGCCGCCGACGGCCTGGTTGAACCGGATGCCGATCACCACCACGATGAAACCCATCACCACTGCGGGGATGTTCATCGTGAAGATCGAGATGCCCTGCCAGGCCCGGTCGGCGAGCTTGTACTGCCGGGACGCGGTGTACACGCCGAGCCCGATGCCGATCACGGTGGCCAGGATCGTGGCGCCGAGCACCAGTTGGGCACTCACCCACATCCGGTAGGCCACCTCGCCGTTCACCGAGACCCCGACCGGGGAGGAACCCCAATCCCACTTGGTGACGATGTTGGTCAGCCAGGTCCACCAGCGTTCCAGCAACGGCACCTTGTCATTGAGGTTGTAGGTGCCCAGGGTGGTGTCCACGACCTCCGGCGGCAACGGCGGACGACGCTCGGCGTAGTTCGACCGGGGGTTGAGGAAACCCCACGCCAGGAAGTAGGTCAGGTTCGTCGCCAGTACGATCAGGGCCAGCCAGCCCGCGATGCGGCGAATGAGGTACTTGATCATCTGCCGCTGCGCAGGGCTCGTGGGTGACGCATGGGGTGGGTGGTCTCCTGGTGACTGATGGGTAACGAAGCAGTAGCAAACCCGTCCACAGTCGACATGTCAATGGAACCGACGGAACGTTACCCAACCTTTCCCGGCCGATCGTCCGGCCGCGGGAGGGTCAGCGGCGGTCGGCGAGCCGGGCCTCGATGTCGGCGGCGACCCGGTCCATCACCGAGCGGTGGGCCGTACCCGGGGCCATGATGTGCTCCTCGTGGCCGTCGCGCAGCTCCAGGGTGATGCGGGCGCCGGTGTCGGATTGGGTGGCCCGGATGACGTCGCTCCACGAGCCCCGGGCGGTCTGGTGTTGGTTGCCCTCGATCTGGTAGCCGTTCTCGTCGGTGGTGATCACGAGTTGTTTGCGGGCCGGGACGAGCAGGGCGTAGCCGAGCACGATCAACCCGAACAGCACCGCCATCGCGCCGAGGGCGAAGACCACCCCCGGCCACGGCAGGGCGGCGGTGAGGACGATGATGAGAGCTCCCAGCA
>JAAYAO010000339.1 GCA_012719335.1 Propionibacterium sp.
CACCACCCGCCC
The DNA here is from genome assembly GCA_012719335.1 of Propionibacterium sp. Taxonomy (GTDB): domain Bacteria; phylum Actinomycetota; class Actinomycetes; order Propionibacteriales; family Propionibacteriaceae; genus JAAYAO01. The sequence continues at coordinate 13 of JAAYAO010000339.1, forward strand.
GGGCTCCCTCCGAAACCAGGAACCGGCCGGAACCCCGTGGGGCTCCAACCGGTTCGTTGCTTGCTGGAGATCATGCGTCGGAGGAGTTGGACGTGATGCCCGGCTTGCCGTCGTGGATGATCTTGCCGGGGTTCAGGTTGTTGCCCGGGTCGACGCCCTCGAAGAGCTTGCCGGTGATGAACGTACCGGCGGTCGAGATGTCGGCCTCGATCCAGGGGGCGTGCTCCAGCCCGACCCCGTGGTGGTGGCTGATCGTGGCCCCGTTGTCGATGAACGACTGCTGCACCGAACGCTTCACCTCGTCGTACTTCAGCAGGCTCTCCGGCGAGTCGTCGGCGATCGCGAAGGTGAAGTACAGGCAGGCGCCCGCGTGGTACGAGTGCGACAGGTGGCACATGATGTAGCCGCGCACCCCGACCCGCTCCATCGCCTGCTCGGCGGCCTCGATGGTGCTCTCGTAGAGCTCCTCCAACCGCGACCAGGGGGCGGCGGTCTCCGAGACGTCCGCCACCGCGCCGCGGTCGAGCAGGAAGTCGCGGATGTAGGGGGTGTCGAATTTCTTCTGGTCGTACAACTGGCCCGGACCCTTGCCGACCAGGAAGCCGCCGTGCTTGGCCACGATCTCCTTGACCAGCGACTTCTCATAGGCCACATGGGCCTTGGAGCCCTCGTAGCCGATGAACGACATGCACATCTGCTCCAGGTTCCAGCCGCGCCGCTTCAGCACCTCCATCAGGCCCTTGGTGACGTACTTCGACAGGCCCTTGGACTTCTTCTGGGTGGCCATCGAGAACTGGGTCTCGCGGGAGTCCGACACCCGGGTCACCGAGGGGGCGGCGTCCGACTTGGCGATGTCGTGCATCGCGCGCAGCCCGGAGGCCATGTCGGGGAAGAAGTAGGCCAGGATCACCCGCTCCTCGGGCACCCGGTGGATGTGCACCCACACCTCGGTGATCACCCCGAGCCGGCCCTCCGAACCGATCACCATCTCGCGCACCGACGGGCCCGAGGAGTAGGACGGCAGCGGTCGCAGTTCCAGGATCTGCCCGGGCATCACCATCCGCAGCCCGCGGGTGATGTCGGCGATGTCGCCGTACTTGTCCGACTGCATCCCCGACGAGCGGGTGGCCACCCAGCCACCGAGGGTGGAGTGGGTGAAGGAGTCGGGGAAGTGGCCCATCGTCCAGCCGCGGCGGCCCAACTGTTCCTCGATGGACGGGCCCAGCGCGCCGGCCTGGATCCGGGCCAGCCCGGCCTCGGCGTCGATCTCGAGCACCTTCGACATCCGGCCCAGGTCGAGCGAGATCACCGGACGGGTCTCGGTCGCCAACGGCTCCAACGACCCGACGATGTTCGACCCACCACCGAACGGGATCACCACCGCATCGGCGGCCACCGCCGCGTCCACGATCTCGGCGACCTCGGCCTCGGTGCCGGGGTAGACCACCACGTCCGGCACCCGCTTGAAGTCACCGCGACGGATCCGCACCAGGTCGCGCACCGACTTGCCGAAGGTGTGCACCACCCGATCCATGTCGTCGGTGAACAGGAAGTCGGGGCCGACGATGCCCTGCAGCGTGTCGCGCAGCTCGTCGGGCAGCCGGGAGGCGGGGACGTCGAGGTCCTCGAAGGCCGGTGCCGGCGACTTGGCCGTGGCCGAAATGTCCAAGCCGACCCTCTCCAACACGAAGGGCTGCAGTTTCGGCTTGTCGTCGGGGTTGAACGCGGTACCTTCCACGCCCCAGCCCCACCACTTCATGTGCTTCACGCCGGTCACTATGACTCCTTGTCGGATTTACTGTCGGGTTCGGGTTCGACGGTGCCGTCGCCGGCCTCGTCGTCGGCCGCGGCGGACTTCGCCTCCAGGGCTTCGCGCTGGTAGTCGATGATCCGCGGAAAGCCGGTGGCCAATGCGGTCTGGTCGTGCATGGTGGCCACCTGTTCGCGGATGCGTTCGGCGAACTTCACCGCCGTCTCGCCCTGTTCGGCCCACATCGGTTTGCCGAAGACCACGTGCACCTCGGGACGCCCCGGCACCGGCAGCACGTTGCCGTGCGGCATGGCCTGCCGGATGCCGACCAGGGCCACCGGCAGGGCCGGCACGTGTCGGCTGATGCACAGCGCGGCCGCACCCGGTTTGAACGGGGCCATCGTGCCGTTGCGGGATCGGGTGCCCTCGGGGTAGATCAGCAGCGGCACCCCCTTCGACAGCAGGCCACCGGCCAGGCCCTTGCGGTTGCGCATGCCGGTGCGTTCGATCGGGAAGGCGTTGAAGAACAGGGCGGTCGGGGCGGCCCGCCACCAGTGGGTGAAGAAATAGTCGGCGGCCGCGCCGGTGGCCAGGTACTTCGACAGCCGGTACGGCAGGGACGAGTGGACCACCGGTGTGTCGAGGTGGCCGTTGTGGTTGGGCATCACCACGTAGGGCCCGGCCAGGGTGCGCAGGTTGCGTTTGCCGTGCACGTGGATGCGTGTCAGGGCACGGATCACCGGCCGCATCAGGAGTCGCTGGGCGACGAAACGCGCAGCGGTGTGTCCCCGCGACGTGTAGCGATCATCCCTTGGCACTGTTACAGACTATTCCGCCGAGGGGAAAATGTCGCTCGGCCGTCGACAACCAGGCGCGTCATGCTCACTTGCGCCGGGAGGAGACCAGAATTCCCGAGGCCCAGCGGATCAGCACCCGCGGCACCAACCGGGCCAGCACGGTCGCGGCCTTCCAGCCGATCCGCGGTACGCAGACCACCTTGCCGGCGGCGCTGGCGGCCAGGCCCTCGCGCACCACGTCGTCCACCTCGACCCAGACGATCTTCGGCAGCTTCGACGCGTCGATGCCGGCCCGGTCGTGGAACTCGGTGCGCACCCAGCCCGGGCACACCGCGGTGACCGACACCCCGGTGCCGCGCAGTTCGACCGCGAGCCCTTCGCTGAGGGTCAACACGTAGCTCTTGATCGCCGAGTAGTGGCCCATCGTGATGTAGGCGCTGGACGAGGCGACGTTGATGATCCGCCCCGAGCCGCGGGCCACCATCGCCCGGGCGGCGGCGTTGGTGAGCACGAAGACCGCGCGCATCATCACGTTGATCGCCCGTTCGTGCACGCCGATGTCCTCCCCGAGCAGGGTGGAGTGCAGCCCGAAGCCGGCGTTGTTCACCAGCAGGTCGATCGGACGGGCCGGGTCGAGCAGCCGGTCGGCCACCCGTTGGGTGTCGTCGTGGTCGTCCAGGTCGGCCTGCAACACCTCGACCTCGACCCCGAACCGGGTGCCGAGGTCCTCGGCGGTTTCGGCGAGGCGGGCGGGGTCGCGGGCGACCAGCACCAGGTTGGTGCCCCGGGAAGCGAGTTCGGTGGCGAAAGCGGCCCCGATACCCGAGGTGCCGCCGGTGACCAAAGCAGTGGACATGGGGGACACCCTAGTGGCACCGCGGCCGAGCGCATGTCGCCGAGACGGTCACAGCCACCGGGCCGGTTCGGCCAACACCTGGCGCAATCCGAAGATCGTCGCGCCGGTGGCCACCGGGGCCGGGTCGAACCACACCGTCTGCACCTGCGGGGTGCGCCAGCGGGCGGTGAGCACGTGGGCGCGCAGTTCGTGTTCGATGACCGGCAACAGGTGGTCGGCGATCGCGACCAGATCGCCGCCGAGCACCACGGTGCCGACGTCGAGCAGGTTGATGGTGCTGGCCAGCACCCGACCCAGCGAGGTGCCGGCCTGCTGTACCGCGGCCAGTGCGGCCTTGTCGCGGTCGTCCAGTGTGGCCAGCAGGTCGTCCAGCGCGGCGGTGGTGGGCAGCCCGGCGGCCCGCAGCAGGGCGTGCCGGCCGGCGTACTGTTCCAGGCAGCCGGTCGAGCCGCAGACACAGACCGGCCCGTTCGGGTTGACCATGATGTGGCCCAACTCGCCACCCCAACCGTTCTCGCCGGAGAGCACCCGTCCGTCACGCACCAGGGCGGCACCGATGCCGACCTCGCTGGAGACGTAGAGAAAGTCCTGCAGTTCGCTGGGTTTGCCCGGCATCGGGCTGGCCACGGTGTAGGCGGCCAGGTCGGCCTCATTGCCCAGCACGGGGGTGAGCCCGCCCAGGTCGCCGATCAGGTCGCTGATCCGGACGTCGCTCCAGTCGAGGTTGGGTGCCCACAGCACCGAGTCGCTGGCCCGGTCGACCAGTCCCGGCAGGCCGATCACCACAGAGACCGGGCGCATGTTCTGTTCCTGCACCTCGGCCAGGCAGCGGCGGCCGGCGTCCCCGAGCATGCCCAGCACGGTGGCCGGGTCGCGCGCGACATCACGCATCGGCAGCCATTCCTCGGCGACCATGTTGCCGCTCAGGTCGACCACCCGGGCGCACAGGTGCTCGACGTTGACCTCCAGGCCGAGCGCCACCAGGGTGTGCGCGGCCGGGCGCAGCGGCACCGCGGGGCGTCCCCGTCCGGCCGCCAGCGGGTCGAGTTCGTCGACGAATCCACCGGTGATCAACTCGTCGACCAGTCGGGAAACGGTTGATCGGGTCAGGCCGGTCTGTTGGGCCACCCGGGCCCGTGACACCGGCTCGTCGGCGGCATAGATCGACGCCACCACCAGGCGCAGATTGGTTTGCCGCAGCAGGGGTTGACTGACGCCGGGACGGGAGTGGGCATAACGGACCCGGGTCGACGGCATATCCGCATCTTAGACCCACCCGAGCGGGTGCAGAGCAAGTGCCGGTGGGGCCGGGAGGGCCCGGCAAAGGTGACCCCGAGAGGGTCTTGTCAAGTGACGACGAGCCGTAGTAACCTCCTTCTCCAGCTCTTAGTACAGAAAGACAACTAATAGCGGTGGCCAGCGCGCGGTGCGCGCAGCCTTCGGCTCGACAGGGATCCAACGGCGGCCGAGGGCCCGTCACGAGCATTTCTCACCAGGGTCCGAAACGGATACGATTTGCTGCCGCCCGGTGACCGGGCGGTGCAGCTTTCCGGCTCGAAGAGGCGCCGTCGGGGTACTCCGGCGGCGTTTTCGTGTCGCACCTCGTGGCCAACCGGGCACGAGGCGGATCCGTCGCCACAAGGAGAATCATGGCGATCATCGAAGCCCGCGGCCTGGTCAGGACCTACCGGTCCGGCACCGTCCGGGCACTGGACGGGCTGGACCTGTCCGTACCCGAAGGCACCGTGAAGGGCCTCCTGGGCCCCAACGGCGCCGGCAAGACCACCACCGTCAAGGTGCTCAACACCCTGATCCGGCCCGACGCCGGCACCGCCACCATCGACGGTATCGACGTGCTCGCCCGGCCCCAGGACGTCCGCCGGATCATCGGTGCTTCCGGCCAGTACGCCGCGGTGGACGAGAACCTGACCGGCCTGGAGAACCTCGAAATGGTCGGTCGGTTGTACCGGTTGGGGCGCAAACAGGCCCGGGCCCGGGCCGCCGAACTGATCGAGGCCTTCGACCTGGTGGAGGCCGGCCGTCGTCCGGTCAAGGGGTTCTCCGGCGGCATGCGGCGCCGGATCGACCTGGCCTGCGCGATCGTGATCAACCCCCGCATCCTGTTTCTGGACGAGCCGACCACCGGCCTCGACCCGCGCAGCCGGCTGGCCCTGTGGGGCATCATCACCGACCTGGTCGCCGGCGGCACCACGGTGTTGCTGACCACCCAGTACCTGGAGGAGGCCGACCGGCTGGCCGACCACATCTCGGTGATCGACCACGGCCGGGTGATCGCCGAGGGCACCGCCGACGAACTCAAGGCCCAAGTCGGTGGCCATCGGCTGGTGGTCACCGTGGTCGCCGAATCCGACACCGCGATCGCCCGCCAGGTGCTCACCCGGGTCGGGCACGGGCCGGTGCACGAGGGCAGCAGCCCCCGGGAACTGGAAGTGCCGATCGACGGCGGGCCGCAGGCCCTGCAAACCGTGCTGTCCGAACTGTCCGCGGCCCGGGTCGAGCTGCACGATGCCGGGATCCGCCGGCCCACCCTGGACGACGTCTTCCTCACCCTCACCGGCCGTCCGGCCGAGGACACCGAGACCGACACCACCGAGGAGAACCGATGAGCACCGCCCCGTCCGTGCGCACCACGGGCACGCTGACCCCGGTCGTCCCCGATGGGCTGCCCGGGTTGCTCGCCGACGGCTGGACGATCACCTGGCGCAACCTGCAACGGCTGCGCCGCTCGCCGGACATGATCCTGTTCGCGGTGCTGCAGCCGATCATGTTCGTGCTGCTGTTCAGCCAGGTCTACGGCGGGTCGATCCACGTGGCCGGCACCGATTACACCGACTACATGATGGCCGGCATCTTCGGCCAGACCGTGGTGTTCGGGTCGACCTTCTCCGGTTCGGCGATGGCCCAGGACCTCAAGGAGGGCATCATCGACCGCTTCCGCACCCTGCCGATGTCACCGGCGGCGGTGCTGATCGGGCGCACCAACGCCGACCTGGTGCTGAACTGCATCTCGATGGTGATCATGATGCTGACCGGTGCCCTGGTCGGCTGGCGCTTCCACAACGGGGTGCCGTCGATGCTGGCCGGGGTCGGCTTGTTGCTGCTGTTCAGCTACGCCTTCAGTTGGGTGACGGCCCTGCTCGGCATGATGGTGCGCACCCCGGAAACCATCAACAACGCCGCCTTCATGGTGCTGTTTCCGTTGACCTTCATCTCCAACGCCTTCGTGCAACCGCAGAACATGCCGAAGATCCTGGAGGTCTTCGCGAACTGGAACCCGGTCTCGGCCCTGGTGCAGGCCGCCCGCACCCTGTTCGGCAACGTCGGCACCGCCCCCACCGGCGACACCTTCACCCTGCAACACCCGGTGATCACCGTGCTGATCGGTTCGGTGGTGATGTTGCTGATCTTCGTGCCGCTGTGTGTGGCGCGATTCAAGAACACCTCCTCGCGGTGAGAATCGTTGCGTGATACCGCCCGGGCCACTGCAACCGATCTACGCGACGCTGTTCGTGGTGCTCGCCCTGGCCGCCGGCCACGGCCTGCTGCGGGCCGGGGGCCGCACCGATCGGGTCGGCTGGGCGCTGGAACTGGCGATGGCCGTCTCGATGTTCGTGATGGTCTTCGACTGGGGCGTGTCGCGCTGGGTGGTCTTCCAGTCCATCGTGTTCGGGGCCGGCGGGCTGTGGTATCTCGCCCGCGCCTTCGGCCTCGGCACCTCGACGATGGCCGGGGTGCTCGCCGACGATGCCGCCTTCGACGCCGCCGATGCCGACGGGTCGGGCCGGATCGACGGTGATGAGGTGGCGCCCTCGGCGCACAGTTCGCACTCGCCCCTGCACCTGGCGCACCACGCGGTGATGATGGGCGCGATGATCTGGATGCTGATCGCGATGATTCCGCACGGACGCGGCGTGCTCGGCCACTTCGCGATGATCTCGCCGCGACAGGTGTGGCCCTTCATGATCGGCGCCGGGCTGTCCCTGCTGCTCGCCGCGTCGCTGGTGGCCCTGACGGTCGGGTGGCTGCACGGCCGCGATCGCCACGGCCGGCGCGGTTTCGACGTCGCGATGACCGCCGGGATGTTCGCGATGGTGGCCCCGATGCTCACCCTGTGACCGGACTCCGCCCGGACGTAGGGGGCCCGGGCGTCGGCTGATCTCAGATGGGGCCCGGACGTCGGGTGGGCTCGGTTGGTGCCCGGACGTCGGTTGAGCTTGTCGAAACCAGTCCGGGCAAGGTGCGGCTCGGGTCAACCGGCGAACGCTCAGCCCACCCACTCGCGCAAGGTGGCGAGCTCTTCGACGTGGCTTTCCGCCGGGCCGGGGGTTTCCAGGCACAGCGGGGCGCCGGCGAGCCGCACCACTTCGGCCAACCCGGCCGGGTCGACCTGCCCCTGGCCGATGGTGGCGTGCCGGTCGGCGCCGGAGTCGAAGGCGTCGCGGGAGTCGTTGACGTGCACCAGGTCGATGCGTCCGGTGATCGCCTTGATCCGGTCGACCAGGCCGACGAGTTCTTCACCGCCGGCGTGGGCGTGGCAGGTGTCCAGGCACAGGCCGACGGTGTCGCCGCCGGAGGCCTCGCCGATCGCGTCCCAGAGTTGGGCGATCCGGTCGAGTTTGCGGGCCATCGCATTGGCCCCACCGGCGGTGTTCTCGATCAGCACCGGGGTGGTCATGTCCAGGCCGTCGATGCACTTGCGCCAGTTCTCGAAACCCATCGCCGGATCGTCCTTGGCGGTGACATGGCCGCCGTGCACGATCACCCCGGCCGCACCGATCTCGGTCGCGGCCTTCACGTGCTGTTGCAGCAGCTTGCGGCTGGGAATCCGGATCCGGTTGTTCGGGCTGGCCACGTTCAACACGTACGGGGCGTGCACGTAGATGGCCACCCCGGCCGCCTCGGCGGCGGCCCGCAATGCGGCGGCCCCGCCGGGGTACTCGACCTTCGGGCCCTTCCACCCCTGCGGATCACCCAGGAAGATCTGCACCAGGTTCGCACCGCGGGCCTGGGCCTCGGCAATCGGATCGTGCTGGTCGACATGGGCACCCATCGCAACGCTCATGGGCCCGACTCTAGTCCCGAGCTCTCGGATGCTCACCAAAAGCGCATCTGCAACCGAAAAGTGCAGCGCTTTTGGTGAGCATGTGCACTTTTGGTGAGCATGTGTGGGTGGTACCCGGAAGGCCGGCGTCCCCGGGCCGGGTGCGCTTGATTGGATGGTGGGGTGCACGATGCAGCTCAACACGACTCCGGCGAGCGCGGGTTCGCCTCCGACAACTACTCCGGGGTGCATCCGGAGGTGCTGGACGCGATCATCGCCGCGAACGGCGGGCACCAGTCGTCCTATGGTGCCGATGCGTACACCGCCCGGTTGCAGGAGGTGATCGGCCGCCATCTCGGGGAGCAGGCCCGGGCCTGGCCGGTGTTCAACGGCACCGGCGCCAACGTCACCGCGCTGCAGTCGGTGGTGCCGCGCTGGGGTGCGGTGATCTGCGCCGAGGGCGCCCACATCAACACCGACGAGAACGGGGCCCCCGAACGGGTCGGCGGCATGAAGTTGTTGGCCGCGCCGACCCCGGACGGCAAACTCACCCCCGAACTGGTCCGGGCCCGCGCCGCCGGCCGCGGTGACGAACACCGGGCCCAACCGGCCGCGGTGTCGATCACCCAATCGACCGAGGTCGGCACCCTCTACACCCCCGACGAGATCTCCGCCCTGGCCGAGGTCAGCCACGACCTGGGCATGGTGCTGCACATCGACGGGGCCCGGCTGGCCAACGCGGCCGCCGCCCTCGACCTGCCCCTGGCGGCGTTCACCACCGACGCCGGGGCCGACATCATCAGCCTGGGCGCCACCAAGAACGGTGCGCTGGGCGCCGAAGCCGTCGTCACCCTCACCCCCGGGGTGGCCGACGGGCTGATCTTCCTGCGCAAGGTGAACATGCAGTTGGCGTCCAAGATGCGTTTCCTGTCGGCACAACTGATCGCGATGTTCGACACCGACCTGTGGCTGCGCAACGCCCGGCACGCCAACGCGATGGCCGAACGGCTGCGGGCCGCGGTCGAAGACATCCCCGGGGTGTCCTTCGCCTATCCGACCCGGGCGAACGCGGTCTTCGCCCGGCTGCCCGAAGGGGTCGCCGACCGGGTGCGGGAGCGCTTCTTCTTCTACGACTGGGATACCGAGGCCCGCGAGGTGCGCTGGATGTGCTCCTTCGACACCACCTCCGAGGATGTGGACACCCTGGCCCGACTGGTGCGGCAGGCCTGCCCGACCGACCGCTGAACCCGGGCCACCCGTCCCGGACACCACCGGGGCGAGCATGATGGTGCCCATGACCTACATCGCTGCCGAGAACCGATACGACACCGACATGCAGTACCGCCACTGCGGACGAAGTGGCCTGCAGTTGCCGGTGATCTCGCTGGGGTTGTGGCAGAACTTCGGTGACGACAAGCCGATGGAAACCCAGCGCGCGATCGTCCGGCGGGCCTTCGACGCCGGCATCACCCACTTCGATCTGGCGAACAACTACGGGCCGCCCTACGGCCAGGCCGAACTG
>JAAYAO010000340.1 GCA_012719335.1 Propionibacterium sp.
CCGGATCCACCGCGCCACCGCACCGGTGGGGCACCTCGACCTGTTGTTCGACCGCACCGTGCTCGCCGAACAGTGGGCCCCGCTGCTGCGGGCCGCGTACGCCGCCGGCTGACGGGCCTCAGCCGACTTCGGCCTCGTTGCTGGCCACGAAGGCCAGATAGACCTCCTCCAGCGAGGTGCGCTGGGCGGCGTTCAGCCGGGTGTCGGCCCGGATCGCGGTCACCACCGCGGCATCGTCGTCGGGGGTGCTCACCCGGGCTTGGGCACGCAGCGCGTCCGCCGAGATCTGCAGGTTGGTGGCCAGGGCTTCCAGGACCTGATCGGACGGGGCCCGCAGACCGCGCTCGATCTGCGACAGGTAGGGCCCGGAGATGCCGGCCATCCGGGCCAATTGGCGCATCGGAATCGAGGCGAGTTCGCGCTGTTTGCGCAACAACTCACCCAGCGTCGATCCCGCTTTCGTTTCGGCCACGGCCCAACCTTACCCAGCCCGGGCCGGGCACGGGTGCCCGTCCGGATCGGATGATCGGCCCGGGCGATTACCGCTGAGGGACTCTCCCGGCGGCTAATGTGCACTGTGCCGGAAATGTCGACCCCGCCACAGATCGGAGATGCCATGGCGCCCGACCCGCCTCCCGGGGGCTACTCCGCCGGTGGAGTGCGTCCGACCTGGCAGCAGGAGCAGCCCGGGGTGGTCACCCCCGAATGGGCCCGGGAACGCGCCCGGCACCGACCCGCCGAGCCCCCGCCCGCACCGCCCGGCTTGCCGCCGGCACCGCAACCGGCCGATCCGGCCCCGTCGACCGAGCCCGAGCGGGCGAGCCGGCGCCGGTACGAACTGCCGGTGGTGCTGGTGCTGGTGTTGGGCATCCTCGCCGCGATGGCGGCCCTGACCATCCGGGCCGGCAGCACCCCGGACGACTTTCCGCACAACGCCGCCACCGCCCTGTGGCCCACCGACGGGGCCGCCCGGGACATCACCTTCACCACCGGCAGCATCAGCGAACCCGGGGTGATCGATCACGCCCGGTTGCGCGGTTTCGAATCCCTCGCCGGGGTGCCCGCACCGTGGGCGCCGATGTTCCACCGCCCCGACGGTGACCCGGCCACCGCACATTTCTGGCGCCAGACCAGTACCCGGTTCAACGAACTCGACCGGCGGATCCAGATGCGGCAGGCCACCACCGGCGGCACCATGCTCTACGGTCAGACCTGGGGCGACCGGGGCATCTCCTACGGGCCACCGATCCGCGAGGTGCCGCACGATGTGTCCGCCGGCGCGACCTGGGAATCGCACGGCGACGCCGCGCTGCGGATCGGTGGCCGTCAGGTCGAGCCGTACACCAACACCTCCTCGGCCGGTACCCCGTCCGATGCCGCCGAGGCCGAACGGGGCTGTTTGCTGATCACCTCCGAAACCCGCACCGAGCGGCTGCAACTCGATGAGGAATCGCTGTGGTGCCCCGGTGAGGGCATCGTGCGGCAGAGCGGCACCTGGAACAGCCTGCGCTACGAGTTCACCCCGGCCGACCCCGCCCCGGTCAGCGACCAGGCCCGGGCCTCCGTCCCCCTGCCGGACGCCACCGCCGGTGATCCGGCCGGCTGGGAGACCGGCTGGATCGATGCCCCGATGGAGACCGACACCACCTTCGGCACCGAAGCCGCGGTGCTCATCCCGCTCGGTGCCCCGGTGGTCGGCGATACCGGGTACGCCCATGTCGCCTCCCAGGTCAACGGCGACGTGCTCACGATCATGCCGTCGCTGGAGGACGGGCCCGACTACTCCGCCGGTACCGGGTTGCTGATCCACCGCGCCCACGCCGGCGGCCAGGTCACCTCGGTGGGCACCCACGGCCAAATGTTCACCGCCACCACCAGCGAACGCACTTTGACGATGTTCGGCGGCAACGGCGCCCGGCGCTGGACGGTCGAACTGTCCGAGGTGGCGATGGCCGCCCCGATCTCGCTGGGGCCCGACCGGGTCGCGGTCGCCACCCTGGACGGCCGGGTGCGGATGCTGGACGCGGCCACCGGGCAGGAGATCTGGAACACCCGGGCGAGCCGACAGGGCATCGCCCAGCCGCTGGCCACCGACGGCACCACCATCGGCGCCCTCGACGCCGACTCCACCCTGCTGTTGCTGGACGCCGCCACCGGCGAACTGCTCTCCGACGACACCGACTTCGGTCAGCCGGTGGCCGACCTGGTGCTCACCGAGGGGGTGGCGGTGCTGACGGCCGGCCAGGTGGCCGGTTTCGACGCCCGCACCGGTGACCGGCTCTGGGAATCGGTGCTGTCGGTGCCCGACCGGGTGGTCGCCGACGGCGACCGGGTGCTGGCCGGCACCCCGAACCGGATGCGCATCCTCGACGCGCAGACCGGGGCCACCATCACCGACCGGCCCATCGTGCCGACTGCGGTGCTCGCGATCGACGGGGGATTCCTGGTGCTGGCCGACGGTGAGGTGCAGTTGTGGGGCCCCGACGGGCAACAGCGGCACACCTGGTCGCTGGACGGCCTACCGGCCGACACCCTCGACGCGGGGGACGGTCGGGTCTGGGCGCTGGATTCGTCAACGATGACCGGATGGTGGGTGCAACCATGACCGACCCGTTCCGCCCGCTCGGCCAACCCGTCCCGGCCTACCAGCCCTATCAGCCGTACCAATACGGCGAGGTGCAGCACCCGCCACCGGAGCAACAACCCCTCGACCCGGTACCGGCCCCCGAACCGCACGCCAACCCCTGGTCACCGTGGCGGATGCTGCGCTTCCTGGTGCGCCGGGTGATCGTCGACCCGGTGCGCGAGGGCAGCCTGCGCGACACCGGCTGGTCACCGGGCCTGCGCGCCATCGTGATCGTCGGCCTGGTGCTGTACCTGCTGTCGGTCGGGATGGCGGTGTTCGCCCAACCGATCCGCGACCGCACCGACACGGTGCTGCAGCTCGACGTCACCGTGCCGGTGATGGTGATGCCGGTGATGGTGACGATTCTGCTGTTCGCCCTCGCCTGCCTGTTCACCGCCAGCCTGCACATGGTCTGGTGGGTGCGGCTGGCCACCACGGTGCTGACCATCGCGGTGCTGGTGCAACCGGTCGACACCACCGACGGATGGCAGTTCGGCGACATCATTCCGGTGATCGGTGCGGTGCTGCTGTGCGCCCTGGTCGCGGCCCGCTGGCGGGGACGATTCCGCTGGTGGGAGTTCGTGCTCGCCCTGCTGGTGATCGCCGGCTCGGTGATCGGCCCGATCCTGATCGCCTCGATCGACTCGATCCCGGCGATGCGGCCGCTGATCATGTACGCCGGGGTGCTGCAGATCTTCGGCTTCCTGTGGATCCTGGCCGTCCCGGTGGCCTTCCTGGCCGGGGCGGCGATGGCCGAACTCACCGCCTCGACCGTCACCTGGACGGTGACCACCGTGTGGCAGGGCCTGAACGTGTGGCGGCGCCGGGTGCTGCCCTTCGGGATGGCCCTGATCATCCTGCTGCTGGGCTACCTGCTCGGCCGCACCGTCTGGGGCATCGTCGACGGCGACCTGTCGTACGCCCCGGTCGTGCTGGCCGGCGGCATCGGCTACGCGGTGGTGCCGGTGGCGTTGTGTTGGCTGGTCACCTGGCGGGCCGACCGGGTGCCGTCGGGGGACAAGGCGATCCGTCCCGACCCCGACGACATTCCCGCGGCTTGGAGCAGTGCCGCCCCCGCCCTGGCCCTGTTGCTGGCGGTCGGGGTGCTCGGCGACAGCCTGGTCGGAATGATCCTGAACGCCTTCGGCATCAGCGGGCCGATCGAACGGGTGCTGGAATGGTCGTCCAGCCCACTCGGGTCGATGATCCGATCCCTCGGCACCGCCCTGATCGCGCTGGCCGCGGCGCTGTGGTTGAGCAGTCGCGGACGCCGGATCACCCCGCTGGGCTTGGCCGCCTTCGCCGGTCTGTTGGCCACCGACGTGATCTTCTCCCGGGTGGGCCTGTCCTGGTCCTACGAGGGGGTGATCGCCGGTATCGCCCTGGTCGCGACGGTGATTCTGGGCTGGCTGCTGATCCGCCGCCAACTCACCGCCGAACGCGGTCTGGCGCTGTTCACCGTGTTGTTGCTGCTGGCCGCCTTCGAACACCGCGAGATCGTGTTCGAACCGTTCACCGCCCTGATCGGGCTGGCCGGGGTGGGCAGCGCGCTGCTGGTCGGTCTGATCTGGCGGTTGCTCACCGACAACGAGTTCGCCCGCGGTGACTCGGCCTGGTTCCCGCAATCGGGACGGGTGCTGGTGGCGATCGCGAACGCCACCTTCGGTGTCGCGGTACTGGCCCTGGACGCCCTGATGGGTGGGCACTGGATGGGTGACCTGACCCCCTTCGAGGGGTCGGGTGACCGGTACCTGGGCATCAGCATGTTCCTGGCCGTCGCCTACGCGGGCCTGACCCTGGCCCTGCGCGGCCGGGTGGTGAAGGGCCACGAGGACGACGCCGCCCCGCCGGCCGAACCGGTGGGGTACGAGGGCAACGTGTTCCCGACCACCCGCGGCGACGAACTGTGGCACTCCGGGTGGGAACGCTGAGCCACCCGGCTCAGCCGGTGGTGACCCCGGTGTCGTCGTCGACGGTGCTGGTGGCGTCCTCGTCGTCCTCGCCGTCGGGGTCGTCCTCGTCCGGGTCGGTCTGTTTCTTCTTGCCCAGCAGGTCGCTGCGGATGAAGATCACCAGACCGACCAGGGCGATGCCGCAGAACAGGAACCACTGCACCGCGTACCAGAAGTGCGGCCCGTCGGACAGCTCCGGCAACGGCACCGGCTCCAGCACCTCGTCCTGGGCCGGATCCGACTCGACCAGGGTGATGTACCCGTCCAGGGTGTCCTCACCGAGGGCCCGGGAGATCTCCGGGGCGCTGATCAGCCGCACCCGGCCCTGCTCATCGGGCAGGGTGGCACGTTCGGGGCCGCGTTCGTTGCGGCGGATGTGGCCGACCACGGTCACCTCACCGGCCGGGGCCGGCGGTACCTCGGCCGCGGTCATCTCCCGGGAGGCCCGGGGCCAGAACCCGCGGTCGACCAGCAGCAGGTCACCCTCGGTGGTGCGCAGCGGGGTGACGATCTCGATGCCGGGCTGGCCGTAGTTGCGGTACCGCACCACGAACTGCTGGGCCTCGTAGCGGCCGGTGGCCTCCACCCGCTGCCACTGATCCTCCTCGGCGACCGGGCCGCCGAGCACCTCGGCATAGGGCCGGACCGGGGCCTCCTCGGCGGCGATCACCCGGGCATTGTTCGCCCGGCGTTCTTCCAGCCGGTCGAGTTGCCAATTGCCGAGGATCACGAAGGTGGTGCCCAGTACGGCGACGAACACCAACAGGGCGAGCCACTTCTTCCACAGACGACGCACCCGTCCACCTTACGTGCTGCGGATCAGCCGATCTCCCCGGTGTCATCGGCGTCGGTGGATTCGTCGTCGGCATGGCCCAGGGCCAGGGCGGTCGCCTTCGCGGCCACCGCACCCAACGAGGCGCCGCGGCCGACCGCGATACCCAACAGGTAGGTGGTGATCGGGGTGGCCGGACGGATCACCTGGTGGGCGACATCGCGGGCCAGGTCCAACAGGATGTGCATCGAGTCCTCGTCCAACTCGACGTCGGACAGGCCGATTTCGGCAGTCAACTCCTGGATCCACTCCGAGAGGCGCTTGGTCTCCTCGGTCACGCGATCGCTCCTCCCATGGCTCGCCGGCTGAACTGCGTCGATCATGTCACGCAGCTCCCGGCCGGACGCGGGCGGGTCCCCGGGGGAGGGGCTGACCGGAAGTTACACATCCGGGACACCTAGACTCGACCGGGTGTATCAGGACAGTCAGGCCCGCGCCGGCGTCACCGGACAACCGGAGGTGACGTCGCCCATCCGGGTGCTCGCCGACCGGCACGGCCGGATCGCCACCGACCTGCGGGTCTCCCTCACCGACCGGTGCAATCTGCGCTGCTCCTACTGTATGCCGGCCGAGGGCCTGCCGTGGATGCCCCACGACGAGGTGCTCAGCAATGATGAACTGCTGCGGCTGCTGCGGGTGGGGGTGCGCGACCTGGGCATCACCACCATCCGGCTGACCGGTGGCGAACCGCTGCTGCGTCCCGACCTGACCACGCTGATCGCCCGGATCGCCGAACTCAACCCGCGACCCCAGATCGCGATGACCACCAACGGCATCGGGCTGGCCGCGAGGGCCGGGGAGCTGGCCGAGGCCGGGCTGAACCGGATCAACATCTCGCTGGACACCCTGAACCCCGACACCTTCACCACCCTCACCCGCCGCCGCCGGTTGCCCGACGTGCTGGCCGGGATCGACGCGGCCCTGGCCGCCGGCCTGACGCCGGTGAAGGTGAACTCGGTGCTGCTGCGCGGGGTCAACGACCACGAGGCCCCCGATCTGGTGGCCTGGGCGATCCGCACCGGGGTGCAGTTGCGGTTCATCGAACAGATGCCGTTGGACCCGCAGAAGGGCTGGTCGCGGGATCGGATGGTGACCGCCGACGAGATCCGCGAACGGGTCGCCGCGGTGCATCCGTTGGTCGCCGACCCGGCCGATGCGGCCCGACGGGGGAGTGCCCCGGCCGAGTTGTACCGGGTGGACGGGCACCCGATCGGCATCATCGCCTCGGTCACCCGTCCGTTCTGCGGTGACTGCGACCGGGTGCGGTTGACCTCCGACGGACAGGTGCGCAATTGCCTGTTCGCCCGGGAGGAATCCGATCTGCGGGCCACGCTGCGCGGCGGGGCGAGCGATCGGCAGATCGCCGATCAGTGGGTGGCGGCGATGCTCACCAAACGTCCCGGGCACGGGATCGACGACCCGACCTTCCTGCAGCCCGACCGGCCGATGTCGGCGATCGGCGGCTGAACCGCCTCAGCGGGCCGCAGGCTCAGTCGTGGTCGACGACTTCACCGGGCACCACATGGTCGGAATGGTGGGCCGGCAGGGCCTTCAGCACCGGCTCGTCCGGAACCGGCTGCGGGGTTCGGATGTCGACATTGTTGGCGATCAACACCGCCAGCGCCGGCAGGAAGGCCGCCCCGGCCAACAACACCCAACGCCACACCCCGGGCACGAAGAACATGCTCACGATGCAGATCACCCGAAACATCATCAACAGCAGATAATTGCGCTGCCGACGGGCCAGATCCTCCGAACGCGGCGCGCGGGCACCGGTGATCACGGTGCTCGTCGGTCGACGGGTCGAAGTGGCCATGGGGCCACGATACGCCTCCGTCCCCCGTGGTGGGTGCGGTAGCCTCACAGACTGTGAGCTCCGACATCGAAACCGACGACAAGACCGGACGGGTGGCCCTGGTCACCGGCGCGAGCAAGGGCATCGGCCGGGTGATCGCCACCCGCCTGGTGGCCGACGGGTACCGGGTGGCCGGCACCTACCGCAGCGGCGACGTACCCGAGGGGGTGCTCGGGGTGCGCTGCGATGTGACCAGCGTCGAGGACGTCGACGCCGCCTTCGCCACGGTCGAGGCCGACCTGGGCCCGGTCGAGATCGTGGTCGCCAACGCCGGCATGAACCGCGACACCCTGCTGATGCGCCTCGGTGAGGACGAATGGCAGTCGGTGATCGACGCCAACCTGAGCGGTGCCTACCGGGTCGCCAAGCGTGCCTCCCGCGGCCTGGTTCGCGGACGCTGGGGCCGGCTGATCTTCATCTCCTCGGTGGTCGGGCTGTACGGCTCGGCCGGGCAGGCCAACTACGCCGCCGCCAAGTCCGGCCTGGTCGGGCTGGCCCGCTCGCTGACCCGGGAACTGGGCGGGCGCGGTATCACCAGTAACGTGATCGCCCCCGGGTTCATCGAAACCGACATGACCGCCGAACTGCCCGCCGAAACCGTGGAGCGCTACGCCACCCTGATTCCGGCCGGCCGGATGGGGGTCAGCGAGGACGTGGCCGCCGCGGTCGCCTTCCTGGCCTCGGACGAGGCGTCCTACATCAACGGGGCGGTGCTGCCGGTCGACGGTGGCCTGGGCATGGGCCACTGAGCGAGAGGGAGACAACGATGGGCATTCTGGACGGTAAGACGATCTTCGTCGCCGGGGTGACGATGAACACCTCGATCGCCTACGCGGTGGCCGAACTGGCCTCGGCCGAGGGCGCCACCGTGGTGGTGTCGAACTTCGGGCGGGCGATGAGCCTGACCCGCCGGGTGATCGCGAAACTCGACCCGGTGCCGGAGCTGATCGAGCTCGACGTCACCGACGAGGAACATCTGGCCCGGCTGCCGCAGGCACTGCGCGAGGCCGGGGTCGAGAAACTGGACGGCATCGTGCACTCGATCGCCTACGCCAACCCCGAAACCGCCCTCGGTGGCGGCTTCCTGACCACCCCGTGGCCGGACGTCTCCCAGGCGGTGCAGGTGTCGGCCTACTCCCTGGTGTCGTTGACGATGGCCTGCAAGGAGCTGCTGGCCGAACCGGCCTCGGTGGTCGGGATGACCTTCGACGCGCGGGTGTCGTGGCCGACCTACGACTGGATGGGGGTGGCCAAGGCCGCCCTGGAATCGTCCAGCCGCTACCTGGCCCGCTACCTGGGGCCCGAACAGGTGCGCTGCAATATCGTGGCCGCCGGCCCGATCGACACCTTGGCCAAGAAGGCCATCCCCGGTGCCGAAACCTTCAACGACGTGTGGGGCGAACGTGCCCCGCTCGGCTGGGATCCGAAGGACCCGGTGCCCACCGCGAAGGCCGTGGTCGCCCTGTTGAGCGACTTCTTCCCCGCCACCACCGGCGAAATGGTGCACGTCGACGGTGGCCTGCACGCCACCGGCGCCTGAGAAACGAGGAGAGCAACCCGTGACCACTGTTGTCGATCTGGCCGAAGTCACCATCCGCCGCGGCGAGGCGGTGCTGTTGGACGGCATCGACTGGTCGGTCGAGGAGGGGGAGCGTTGGGTGGTGATCGGCCCGAACGGGGCCGGCAAGACCACCCTGCTGCAGATCCTGGCCGCCCAGATGCACCCCACCAGTGGGGTGGCCGGGCTGCTCGGTGAGGTGCTCGGCACGGTGGACGTGTTCGAACTGCGTCCCCGGATCGGGATGAGCTCGGCCGCGGTGGCCGAACGGATCCCGCGCGGGGAACGGGTCGCCGACGTGGTCGTGTCGGCCGCCTACGGCGTCCTCGGCCGCTGGCGCGAGGAATACGACGAGATGGACTACGAACAGGCCGCCGGCCTGCTGCACCGCTTCCGGGTCGAGCACCTGGCCGACCGCACCTTCGGCACCCTCAGCGAGGGGGAACGCAAGCGGGTGCAGATCGCCCGGGCCCTGATGACCGACCCCGAACTGCTGCTGCTGGACGAACCCGGCGCCGGGCTCGACCTGTCCGGCCGCGAAGCCCTGATCGGCTCCCTGGCCGAGCTGTACGCCGATCCGTACGCGCCGGCCAGCGTGCTGGTCACCCACCATGTCGAGGAGATCCCGCCCGGGATCACCCACGCCCTGCTGCTGAAGCAGGGCCGGGTGGTGGCCGCCGGCCCGATCGCCGACACCCTCACCGAACAGAACATGAGCACCACCTTCGACCTGGCCCTGCGGATCAGCCAGGAAGACGGACGGTGGTCGGCCCGGGCCCGCTGATGGACGTTCACCTCTCCGACTGGCTGGGCGCCAACCCCTGGACGCTGTGGGTGGCGGTCGGGCTGATCTGCCTGATCGCCGAACTGATCACCCCCTCCCGCCGGGTGATCGGCTGGGGTGTGGTCGGCGCGCTGTGTGGCGGGCTGATCGCCTGGATCCTGCCCACCCTGTGGCCGCTGCAGGTGGTGGCCGCGGTGCTGGTCACCGCCGCCCTGATCATTTATGCCCGCGACACCACCGTGGTGCAGGCCGCGCCGACCCCGCCACGGGCGTGAACCGCGTCGAGATCACCGACCCGCACGACCCGCGGCTGGCCGACTACGTCCGGCTGCGCGAATCGTCCCTGCGGCGCCGGTTGGAGACCGAACACGGCCTGTTCATCGCCGAGGGCACCAAGGTGATCCTTCGGGCGGTGGCCGCCGGCTACCGGCCCCGTTCCTTCCTGCTCGCCCCACGCTGGCTGGACGACCTGGCCGAGGTGCTCGCCGAGCACGACGACGTCCCGGTGTACGTGGTGTCGGAGGCGCTCGCCGAACAGGTCACCGGCTTCCACGTGCACCGCGGTGCCCTGGCCTCCCTGCACCGGCACCTGCGACACACGGTGAACGACCTGCTGGGCATGCGCCGGGTGGTGGTGTGCGAGGACATCGTCGACCACACCAACATCGGCGCGATCGTGCGCTGCGCCGCCGGGTTGGGCTGGGACGGGGTGCTGCTCGCCCCACGCGCCGCCGACCCGCTGTACCGGCGCGCGATCAAGGTGTCGATGGGTGCGGTGTTCAGCCTGCCCTGGGCCCGGCTGGACGACTGGCACGCCACCCCCGCCCTGCTGCGCGAGGCCGGTTTCCGCACCATCGCGCTGGCGTTGCGCGAGGACGCGGTCGACCTGCCGCAGCTACCGGTCGGCCCGGACGACAGGATCGCGCTGCTGTTGGGTACCGAGGGGGACGGGTTGTCCGAGCACTGGATCGCCTCGGCCGACCGGGTCGCCCGCATTCCGATGTCGGCCGGGGTCGACTCGTTGAACGTGGCCGCCGCGGCGGCGATCGGCTGTTACGCCTTGGGTTCGGCCTCCGGCTGAGGCACCGCGGAGGTGGTCTTCGGGGTCACCGGCCAGTCGTCGGGGTAGCGGTGCGCCAGCGATTCGTGCTGGCGGTACAGCAGTTTGCGGCCGCGGCCGGCCAGCCGGTCACCGAAGACCATTCCGTTGAGATGGTCGGTTTCGTGTTGCAGACAGCGGGCCAGCAGGCCGGTGCCCACCACCTCGATCTCCGCGCCGGTCTCGTCCTGCCCGGTGCAGGTCGCCCGGTCGGGCCGGTGCAGGCTCTGGAAGCCACCCGGCAACGACAGGCACCCCTCCTCGGCACCCTCCAGGTTGCGGTCCCGACCCTCGGGCAGGGTCACCGTCGGGTTGCAGAACACCCCGCGTTGGCGCACGTCGTTCTCGTCGGGGCAGTCGTAGATGAACACGGCCTTCGACACACCGACCTGGGTAGCGGCCAGGCCGACCCCGTCCGCGGCGTACATGGTCGCGAACATGTCGCGGATCAGTTGGCGCAGATCGTCGTCGAACTCGGTGATCGGCGCGGTGGGCTGGTGCATCACCGGTTCACCCCAGCGGGTGATCCGCAGCACCGTGCCACCCTCGAGCAGGCTGTTGTCCATGGCTGTGTTCCTCACTTACCGCTGTGCACCAGCAGAATGCAGGCGGGGCTGGGCATCGGCAATTCGAGGTCCAGCACCCATTCGGTCAGGCTCGATTCCCGGGCCGGTACCCGCCGGAAGACCGAGACGCTGTTGGCGGCCTGGTTGGCGATCCACACCTCGTCCTCGGTGAGCACCAGGTCGCGGGGCCATTCCCCGCCGGTCGACACCTCGGCGCGTCGGTTCAGGGTGTTCTGTTCACGATCCAGGGCGAACACCGCGAAAGTGTCCGGGCCACGGTTGGCCACGAACACCTGATCGCCGTCGATCCGCAACGCGGACGGGTGTACCCGGTCCTCCGAGGCCGACGCCGGCACCTGATGCGCCAGATCCCAGGAGTCACCCTTGCGCCGCGCCAGCCACAGGTCGCCGCTCAACTCGCATGCGATCACCAGGTGGTCGCCGGTGATCACCAGGTGCCGGGGGCCGGAGCCGGCCGGCAGCCGGATCGGTTCGTCGGAGCGGTTCAGGTTGCCCTCGACACCCATCCGGACCCGGTGCACCACGTCCGCACCCAGGTCGGGCACCTTGATCCGGCCCTCGGAGGCCACGACCTGGTGGGCGTGCGACTGTTCCTGCCGGGCCTGATCCGGGCCGCTGCCGGTGAACTGGTGCAGCGTTTCGGCCGGTGAGAGGGTGCCGTCGGACAACACCCGGTGGGTGCTGACCGCCCCCTCGGAGTAATGCGCGACCAACACCCAGCCGCCGGTCTCGTCGAAGCCCAGGTGGCAGGCCCCGACCCCTCCGGTGGGCACGCTGGCGATCAGCTTCAGACCCTCCTCGGTGAGTTCCAGGGTGTGCACCTGGGATTCGGTGGCCTCGGAGATCGCGTAGACGATCGGCCGGGTGGGGTGCTGCAGCAGGTAGGAGGGGGAAACCAGCGGCACCGACGGGTACGCGACCAGGTTCGCCCGGTCGTCGGTCGAGCCCTGCCACCGCAGGACATGGATGCCCTCGGCCTCGCCCTCGACCTCGGCGGTGTAGCCACCCACGAGGATCCACAGATCGGCGCTGTTCGGGGTCGTTGGTGTCGGCATGGCTCATCAATACCAGATTCGGGCCGCGTCGTGCGCGTCCGGACGCGCCGGGACGGGGCACAGTGGACCCATGCCGGAGCCCACCGACCCGATTCTCGACCCGCGCTGGGCCGAGCCCTTGGACGGCTGGCTGCACCACCTCGCCGTGGAACGCAATGTGTCGACAAACACAGTGCGGGCCTACCGGCAGGACCTGACCGACCTGGCCGTCTTCCTGGGCGCCGAAGCGGACGACTCCGGGGCCCGGCCCCGGGTGGTCGCCCCCGACCAGGTGTCGCTGAGCGACCTGCGCTCCTGGTTGGCCGACCTGCACCGCCGCGGCGCGGCCCGCACCACCACCGCCCGCCGCACCTCGGCAGTACGCGGGTTCTTCGGGTGGGCGCGGCTGCGCGGCCTGGTCTCGCAGGACCCGGCCCGGGCACTGCGCTCACCCAGGGCCGCCCGGCACCTGCCCCGCACCCTGACCCGGGCCGAAACCGAGGAGCTCTTCGCCGCCGCGGTGGCCGCGGCGGCCGAGGACGAGGGGCCGATGGGGCGCCGCGATGTCGCGGTGCTGGAGTTGTTGTACGGCGCCGGGATCCGGGTGGCCGAATTGTGCGGGTTGGATCTGGACAGCATCGATGCCCAGCGCCGCACCGTGCGGGTGATCGGCAAGGGTGACAAGGAGCGGGTCGTGCCGCTGGGCACGCCGGCCCTCGACGCGGTGGACCGGTGGTTGACGGTGCGCGGCACCGTCGCAGCCGGGGCGCCCACCACCAACGCCCTGCTGTTGGGGGCCCGTGGAGCCCGGCTGGACCCCCGGGTGGCCCGCCGGATCGTGCACCGGGCCCTGGAGGCGGTGCCCGGCGCCCCCGAGATGGGCCCGCACGGATTGCGCCACGCCATGGCCACCCACCTGCTCGAGGGCGGCGCCGACCTCCGATCGGTACAGGAAATGCTCGGCCACAACTCCCTGGCCACCACCCAGCTCTACACCCACGTCAGTGACGCCCGCCTCCGCGCCGCCTTCCAACAAGCCCACCCCCGCGCCTGAAGCCCGGGTTTTCAGGACGCTGGTTGAGCTGGGCTTCTCAGGACGCGCCGAGCAGTGGGTGGGGGTCGATGATCTGCCCGCCGCGCCAGGCCATGAAATGCAGGTGGCAGCCGGTGGAGTAGCCGGTCGACCCGATCCGGCCGACCTGTTCGCCGGCGGCGACCCGGTCGCCGACCCGGGCCGTCCAGGCCTCGGCGTGGGAGTAGCCGGTGCGCAGGCCGCCGCCGTGATCGACGATCAACCACCACCCGTAGGCGGTGTGGAAGGTCGCCGACACCACGGTGCCGGGCAACACCGCCCGGATCGGCGACCCGCAGCGGGCCCCGATGTCGAGCCCGTCGTGCAGCTTGTACACCCCGGTGATCGGGTGCCGGCGCATCCCGTAGGGCGAGGTGATCGGCCCGTCCGCGGGCCGGGACGAACCCACCACACCGGCCGGCACACCCTCGTGGTGCCGGGCCGCCGCCCGGGCGGTGATCTCCCGGGGTGCGGCGGCCGGCAACAGCCGCACCCGTGGTGGGGGCAGGTCGGCGGCATCCAGGATCAGGTGCG
This sequence comes from Propionibacterium sp., assembly GCA_012719335.1. Lineage (GTDB taxonomy): Bacteria > Actinomycetota > Actinomycetes > Propionibacteriales > Propionibacteriaceae > JAAYAO01. The sequence continues at coordinate 13,934 of JAAYAO010000340.1, forward strand.
GATCCAGATACTCCGCGCCCCGTTTCACCCCGAAATGCAGGCAGGCCGGCGCCACCTCGCAATGCCCGGGCAGCAGGGTGCCGATCCGGTCACCGGCGCGCACCTCGTCCCCGACCCGCACGGTGGCCCGCACCGGTTGGTGGGTGGTGCGCCGGCCGTCGGGGTGGTCGATCGACACCATCGGCACCCCGGCCACCTCCCCGGCGAAGACGACCCGACCGGCCAGGGCGGCGACCACCGGTTCGTCCGGTGTGCCGGCCAGATCGACCCCGCGGTGCCCGGGCAGCCAGTCCTCGGCCGGCGGGTCGAAGGCCCGCACCACCGGCCCGGGCACCGGCCGTACCGGGGCAGTGGCGGCCGCGGCGGGTTCCCGGAAGACCACCACCAGCAGCAGGGTGAGGGCGATCGCGCCCAATAATCGAAGTCGGTTCATACCCGAAACGGTGGTACCTCCGGCACCCGGTTTTCCCTCGCCGGGACGCGATTGTGGAGAATGCTCCGGGGTCCCGCCAACCTGTGGACAACCTCGTCCGAACCCCCGGGTGGCGCGGGTTGGCGCCGATCGGGCTCCTCGGCATACACTTGCTGCGGCGATCCGGCTGTCCGGGTCGACTTCGCATGCAGTCATGCCACCGGAGGTGGACGGTCTCGGCGGTCCCGCAAGGGTCGAGCCCGGTGCTGCATCAGGCGGTACCGAACCCGGTGCCGGAACAACCGTGCGGCACGCCTGCGTGCCAGAGGAGGAACGACCATGGCCGTCGTCACTACGCGCCAGCTGTTGGAGAACGGTGTCCACTTCGGACACCAGACCCGCCGGTGGAACCCGAAGATGAAGCGCTTCATCTTCACCGAGCGCAACGGCATCTACATCATCGACCTGCAGCAGTCGCTGACCTACATCGATCGCGCCTACGCCTTCATCAAGGACACCGTCGCCAAGGGCGGTTCGGTGCTGTTCGTCGGCACCAAGAAGCAGGCCCAGGAAGCGATCGCCGAGCAGGCCACTCGGGTGGGTATGCCGTATGTCAACCAGCGGTGGCTCGGCGGCATGCTGACCAACTTCCACACCGTGATCAAGCGGATCCACCGGCTCAAGGAGCTGGAGGCGATGGACTTCGACAACGTCGCCGAATCGGGCCTGACCAAGAAGGAACTGCTCGGTCTGCGCCGCGAGAAGGACAAGCTGGAGAAGACCCTGGGCGGTTTGCGCGACATGGCCAAGACCCCGCAGGCGGTCTGGGTGGTCGACACCAAGAAGGAACACCTGGCCGTGGACGAGGCCCGCAAGCTGCGGATCCCGATCATCGGCATCCTGGACACCAACTGTGACCCCGACGAGGTCGACTACGCGATCCCGGGCAACGACGACGCGATTCGTTCGGTTGCGCTGCTGACCCGCGTGATCGCCGACGCGGTCGCCGACGGCCTGATGGCCCGCTCCGGGGTGAACACCGGTGCCGAGACCGAGGCCGAGCCGATGGCCGAGTGGGAACGTGAACTGCTGGGTGCCGCCGACCAGGCCCCGGCCACCGAACAGGCCGCCCCGGCCGCCGAGGCGCCCGCCGCCGAGCAGGCACCCGCCGAGGCCCCGGCCGCCGAAGCCGCCCCCGAGGTGGCCGAGGTCACCCCGCAGACCTCCGCCGCGGTGACCGAGGTCGTCGCCGACGCGGTTGCCGAGGAGGCCGAAGTCGCTCCGGCCGCCGACGAGGCCGCGGCCCCCGAGGCCACCGACAACCCCACCGCCTGACCACCACCCCACCCAAGCCTGACCACAGGAGAAGGAAGAGCATCGATGGCAAACTTCAGTGCGGCCGACGTCAAGAAGCTCCGTGAGGACACCGGCGCCGGAATGATGGACGCCAAGAAGGCCCTCACCGAAACCGACGGTGACTACGAGGCCGCGGTCGAGTACCTGCGGGTGCACGGTGCGGCCAAGGCCGCCAAACGCGGTGCCGAGCGCGAGGCCTCCAACGGCCTGGTCGCCAACGCCGGGTCCACCCTGGTGCAGCTGGCCGCCGAGACCGACTTCGTCGCCAAGAACGAGGAGTTCCAGGCGCTGGCCAACCAGATCGTCGAGGCCGTGGACGCCGCCGGCGCCAGCGGTGTCGAGGCCGCCAACGCGGTGACCCTGGCCGGCGGCGAGACCGTCGCCGATGCGGTGTCGCAGCTCTCGGCCAAGATCGGCGAGAAGCTCGAACTGGCCGGTGCCGAGCACTACACCGGTGACACCCACGTCTACCTGCACCGTCGCTCGTCCGACCTGCACGCCCAGGTCGGCGTGTTGCTGGAGTACACCGGTGGTGCCGACGAGTCGGTGCTGCACGGCGTGGCCATGCAGATCGCCGCGATGCGCCCGCAGTACGTCACCCGCGAGGAGGTGCCCGCCGATGTGATCGCCAACGAGGAGCGCATCGCCGAGGCCACCGCGCGCGAGGAGGGCAAGCCCGAGAAGGCCTTGCCGAAGATCGTCGAGGGCCGGGTGAACGGCTACTACAAGGACGTCGTGCTGCTCGAGCAGCCGTCGGTGTCGGAGGACAAGAAGACCGTCGGCCAGATCCTGGACGCCGCGGGCATCACCGTGACCCGCTTCGTCCGCCTGGAGGCCGGCGCCTGAGGCAGGCTCCGCAGGGCTGATTTGCCGGACGCGGGTGTGACCGTGGGAGAATACTCCCCGGGTCACACCCGCGTCATCGTTTGAACGAAAGGTTCCCCGTGCCTCGATACCAACGCGTTCTGCTCAAGCTGTCCGGCGAGGCCTTCGGCGGCGGCAAGGTGGGCGTCGACCCCGATGTGATCGCCAGCATCGCCCGGCAGATCGCCGACGTGGTGCGCGACGGGGTGCAGGTCGCGATCGTGGTCGGCGGCGGCAACTTCTTTCGCGGCGCGGAACTGCAACAGCGCGGGATGGAACGCGACCGGGCCGACTACATGGGCATGCTCGGCACCGTGATGAACTGCCTGGCCCTGCAGGACTACTGCGAGAAGGCCGGGCTCGACACCCGGGTGCAGACCGCGATCACGATGGGCCAGGTCGCCGAGCCCTATATTCCGCGGCGCGCCGAACGGCACCTGGAGAAGGGCCGGGTGGTGATCTTCGGTGCCGGTTCGGGCATGCCCTACTTCTCCACCGACACCGTCGCCGCCCAGCGCGCCCTGGAAATCGGCGCCGAGGTGCTGCTGATGGGCAAGCAGGGCACCGACGGGGTGTACGACGACGACCCGCGCACCAACCCCGGGGCACACAAGTTCACCGACCTGAGCTACGACGAGTTCCTCACCCGGGATCTCAAGGTGGCCGATGCCACCGCGATCAGCCTGGCGCGGGACAACGATCTGCCGATGATCTTCTTCAACCTCGACCACGAGGGCAACATCGCCCGCGTCGTGGCCGGGGAGCAGATCGGCACGACCGTCCATTCGTGACGGCTAGGATTCACAACACAGATTCGACGAACCGGCTGCCGTGGGGTGGCTGAGAAGGGAAGGGCGCAGTGATCGCCGAGACCACTCGCGAGGCCGAGGTCAAGATGAAGGACGCGGTCGAGTTCGCCAAGGAGGAGTTCGCCGCGATCCGCACCGGACGGGCCCACCCGGCCATGTTCAACAAGCTGATGGTGGAGTACTACGGGCAGTTCACCCCGTTGCAGCAGCTCGCCTCCTTCCAGGTGCCCGAAGCCCGCACCGTGCTGATCACCCCCTACGACCGGGGTGCGATGGACGGCATCGAGAAGGCCATCCGGGATTCGGACCTGGGCGCGAACCCGTCCAACGACGGCAACACCATCCGCCTGGTGCTGCCCTCGCTGACCGAGGAACGCCGCAAGGAATACACCAAGCTCGCCAAGGCCAAGGCCGAGGAGGCCCGGATCTCGATCCGCAACGCC
>JAAYAO010000341.1 GCA_012719335.1 Propionibacterium sp.
GTTGCTCAACTGGGTTGTGTCGTAGGAGCCACGGGCCCAGGTCAGCCGGGTCAGGTCGGTACCGTCGCCGATGCCGAAATAGTGGAATGGACTGAGCAGGTCGGCTTCCAGGGCATCCCACAGCCGCATCTCGACAGCCGTGCGCTGGTCGAAGTAGTGCCGGACGTCGAACCCGTCCGTCCGTTCGGGTGTCGCGGTGAGGCCCAGCAATTCCCGGGGCTGCAGATGGTTGAGCAGAGCCTGGTAGGAGGCGGCCGCCGCGTGGTGGAACTCGTCGATGACCACCACTTCGAGGGCATCGGGAGCCATGCTGGTGATGTCGCGGGCGTTCAGCGTTTGCACCGAGGCGAATAGGTGTTGCCAGTTGCTGGGTTGTCGTCCCGCCACGTAAAGCTCACCGAAGTTGGCATCGTTGAGCACTTCACGGTAGGTGCGCAGTGCCTGTTCGAGGATTTCACGTCGGTGTGCCACGAACAGCAGGGACGGACGGCGCTGCCAGAGTTCGCACAGGTTGCGGTAGTCGAGAGCGGCGATAACCGTCTTGCCGGTGCCGGTCGCGGCGATGATCAGGTTGCGATGGTGCCCCTTGTCGCGTTCGGCGTCCAAGCTTTCCAGGGCTTCACGCTGATGTGGGTAGGGACGAACGTCCAGGCCGGAGGTGGTGAGGGTCACCCGGTCACGCGACCGTTGCCCGCCGGCCTCACCCAGGGCGACGTCCAGACGTTCGGCGTCCCGCTCGGGATCGTAGGTCTCGTAGGCCGGGTCGGCCCAATAGGTGTCGAAGGTCGCTGCGAACTTCCGGAGCAGGTGTGGGGTAGCTGCCGAACTCAGCCGCACGTTCCATTCGACCCCTTCCAGAAGTGCCGGGTAGGAAAGGTTGGACGATCCGACGTATGCGGTGTGGAACCCGGTGTTTCGACGAAACTGCCAGGCCTTGGCGTGCAATCGGGTTCGTTCGAGCTCGTAGCTGATCTTGACCCTGGCCCCGAAATCGGTGACCAGCCGGTCCAGAGCACGCCGCTCGGTGGCACCCATGTAGGTGGTGGTGATCACTCGGAAGGGGACACCGCGGTCGCGAATCCGGTTCAGTTCGTCGGTCATGGTGTTCAAACCACGCCACTTGATGAAGGCGCAGAGCAGGTCGACGGAGTCCGCGCTGTCGAGTTCGGCCCGAAGCTCGTTGCCGAGTGCCAGGTCACCTTTGGCGTTGGTGAGCAGTGCCGCTTGCCCCAACCGGGTGGACGGATGCGTGGTGTACGCCGGGATGCGCCCGGGTTCGGGCTCGTGGGTGAGCGAAATCAGCCTCTCGGCCGCCACCACCTGTGTTGCATCGTCGTTCAGTTCGGACAGCAACTCATTGACAACCCTCAGTTGCAGTTCTGGCTTGAGCCCGGGCAGAACGCGTCGCAGGACCTCAGCGACATGGTGGGCAAACGCATCGGGACGTTCGTCCGGCTCGATCGGTTTGCGCCCGGCTCGCAGGGGTGACCGGCGCAAATCCTCGTCCAAACGAGCCGTGATCAACGCGTCGTACAGCCCCTCGGCCAATGGCTCGCTCACATCACCTCCAGCCCTCTTGCCGTGAGGCTAGTGCAGGCATCCGACAATCCGTCGGCACATGGCCGGCCAGGTCATCCACTGAGGGACGTTCACCTCGGCGGAACTGCAATGCCCGCCCATCGGTTGTGCACGGTCACTCCACGTGCTGGGTGGCCTTCCGTACTTCCTTGCCTCAGCCGATTGAGTAGATGACGTTCTTGGCTTCGGCCAGACCGGCACCGGTGATCTCGCGGTACAGCTTGATCGCCTGGACCTTCTTACCGCGCCTCACCAGTTCGTAGACCTCATCGGTGATACCTGTCTGCGGGATCGTTGAGATGTCCACCGCGACGTGGGTGGCGAGGAATTGCACCACCGATTCCAAGTGGGCA
>JAAYAO010000036.1 GCA_012719335.1 Propionibacterium sp.
CCACACACCAGGAACCACGGCCGGCTCCGCAGAATTTCTCACCGGGTTTCGACTCGGTTCGCGCGAGCGCGAACCGGCTCAACCAGCGTGGAGGAGGGCTCGGTGGGGTCAGGAGCCCGGCACCGTCGCCCGGGCGCGGACCACCTTGCGTCTGATCCACACCTCGCGGGTGCCGTCCCGGTAGCGTCGCAGCCGCTGTAACTCCCAACCGCCGTACTCGGCGTGTTCGGTGAGCAACTGGCGCACGGCATTGCGAGACAGGGTGCGGTCCAGCCGCACCCTGTGAACCTCGTACTCGACCGATCGGCGCATTCGCTCATGATGCCATGTCACTGCTATAGTCGGTCGGCGTCGTCAGCCGGGTTTCGGTTGATGGCACACCTCGTCCGGGTGGCGGAATTGGTAGACGCGCCAGCTTGAGGTGCTGGTGCCCCGTTTGGGGCATGGAGGTTCAAGTCCTCTCTCGGACACAAACAAACGGAGCAATGCCCCGGCAAGCCCGGAATCACGCGGAAACCCGCATGATTCCGGGCTTTTCTGCGCCTGTCGGGGGCGCACGTCCGCATCGCTGGAGGGGGTTGGAGCCGGGACGCGTCCGTCTCGGTACGGGCAGTCTCCGTCCGGTAATCAGCACTGTTTAGGGTGGTGGTGTGGCCGAACCCCGGGTGACACCTTTTTTCACTGTCCGCACGCAGGCGGACCATCCCGATGTGGATGGTTTCACCGAGAAGCTCCAACGGATGTACCAGTCCGGTGACCTCACCGAGATCGCCGAGATCTGCGCCGAGGAGCAGGTGGCGGTCTACCGCCGCGAGCTCGACACCTTGCGCTCCTACGGCCTGACCAAGCGGCTGCGTGCCGACACCGCCACCGCGAAGTCGGGCAAGCCACCCGAGCCGTTCTTCGTGCAGACCACCGACGGCAAGAACGACCTGTCCTACACCAACGGGCAGGTGCCCTACGTCGAGGAGTTCCATGCCGGCAAGAAGCGCGTGGCAAGGTTTCGGCACCGGCACGGCCTCGCCGAGATCCGCGCCGTCCGAGTGCAGGAACAGCACCGGGAACGATCCGTGCGGCGGATCACCTGCAACAACTGCGGCGACCAGGTGGAGCTGCGGGGGCAACAATCGCAATGCCCGTCGTGTCGTGCGCAGTTCCGGCACGAGATCTTCTCCTGGCTGATCACCTCCTTCCGACTCTGGAACGAACCACTGCACTTTCGGTTGAACCTGCTCGTCGGGGGATTGTTCCTGCTCGGGGTGCTGCTGGGGGTCGGGGCGCAGTGGGCGGTCCAACGCGGTCTGATCGACTTCGATCCGGGCACCATCGACCTCGGCTCCGGGCTCGAAATCACCACCGGCCCGGCGGCGTTCGTCGTCTTCGCCGTCGCCGGGGCGATCACCCTGGTGCTGCTCGCGGTGTTCGTGATGGCCGTGCGTCAAGCGATCCAACTGCTGGTCCGCCACGGCCGGGTGCAACAGATCAAGCGCCGCGACCCGCACTTCTCGAAGCAATCCCTCGACCTGATCGCCAACCGGGTACTGGACAACGACCCGTCCTGGCTGGGCGAACCCGGGCCGGACGAGACCCTGCTGAACGGTGGGACCTTCAAGACCTACGTCGCCGACTACCGCGCCGAATCCGACCACGAGCGGGTGACGCTCAAGCTGTACCGGCACCGTTACCGGTTTCGGCGCGACCGCCGGGGCCGGGGCCGGGTGGACCACGACATGGGACGGCTGGAACTGCCGCTGGTCAGGTCCTGGCAGGTGCGCACCCCGGTGTACTACGTGCCCACCCAGTACTCGTGCCCCAGTTGCGGCAGCCGGCAGGCGATCGTCGGCTTGCTGGATCAGGAATGCGCCCACTGCGGCAACGCCAACCCCTTGGCCGAACTCGACTGGGCGCCCGCCACACACCGGGCATCGGGGTGAAGTCGGGGAAACCACGGGCCGAATCGGGCGTGATCCGGCCTAGGATGGGCCCATGGAGTTGAACACCCCCGACCGAAGACTGCGCGCCGGTGACGCGGATCGTGACGCGGTGCTGGAGGTTCTGCAACGGGCCTACGGCAACGGACGACTGACGATGGAGGAATACGCCGAGCGGCAGGACGCGGTGCTCGAAGCCCGATTCCACGACGAACTGATGCCGATGATCGCCGATCTGCCCGAACAGGAAGCGATGCCGTCGCAGGCCCTGGTGCCGCACACCCCGCCGGTGCCGGTGGTGCAGGACAAACCCGCCCGCTGGCATGCCGCGGTGATGAGCGGCAGCACCGTCGAACTCGAAGCCGGCAGCCAGGGCATGAAGAGCGTCGCCTTCTGGGGTGGCGACGACATCTACCTCAGCGAGGTGATGGGCCCCGGGGTCACCGTCACCCTCGAACTGCACTCGGTGATGGGTGGCAACGACATCTACATTCCCGAGGGTGTGAAGGTGGTCGACAAGCCGCTGGCCATCATGGGCGGCAACGACATTCGCAAGGAAGCGCGCGGCGACGGGTCCAACGGCACCCTGATCCTGCGCGGGTTGGCCTTCTGGGGCGGCAACGACGTCCGTCTGGACAAGCGTCAGGAGAAGGCCGAGAAGAAGCGCCGCTGAGCCCGGTACTCAGGCCGGCAGCATCCGCGACTCGGGCACCCGGACGCGGGGCAGTACCCGGCGGGCCAGCCGCCGCAGGGTGGCCCGCCGCTGCCCGCGGTTGGGCAACGAGTAACGAAACACCTTGCCCCACGCCGACGCGGCCTGCTTGTACAACGGGCCGCTGACGTAGCGCAGCCCGTACCGCTCCATCAGCGCCTGCACCCGGGGCGCCACCTCGGCGTAGCGGTTGCTGGGCAGATCGGGAAACAGGTGGTGCTCGATCTGGTACGACAGGTTGCCGGTCATCAGATGCATCATCGGGCCACCGGAAATGTTGCCCGAGCCCAGCATCTGCCGCACGTACCACTCACCGCGGGTTTCGTCGTCGATCGCCTCCACCTCGAAGGTTTCCACCCCCGACGGCAGGTGGCCGCAGAAGATCACCGTGTGCGCCCACAGATTGCGCACCAGGTTCGCGGTGGCGTTGGCCAGCAGGGTCGGCACGGCCGAGGGCCCGCTCACCGCCGGGTGGGCCACATAGTCGCGGAAGGCGTGCCGTCCGGCCTTCTTCAGCATCGTCCGCAGATCGGCCAGATAGGTGGCTCGGTCGCGTTCGCCACGCTTCAGCGCCGGGGTGCCCAGGTCGTGAATCGCCACCCCGTACTGGAAGAACACGGCGTTGAGCAGGTTCGTCAGCGGCTGCACCAGGTTGCCCGGCTCCCACTTCTGCGCCGGGTCGACCCGCAGAATGTTGAACCCCAGATCCTCGTCCTTGCCCAGCACATTGGTGAAGGTGTGGTGCTGCACGTTGTGGGCCTGCTGCCACTGCGCGCTGGGGGAGGCCATGTCCCACTGCCAACTGGTCGAATGCACCTTCGGGTCACGCATCCAGTCCCATTGACCGTGCAGCACGTTGTGCCCGATCTCCATGTTCTCCAGGATCTTCGACAGGCTCAGCCCGGTCGTCCCGACGACCCAGGCGGGCCAATACTTGCTGAACAGCAACACCGTCCGACTGACCAGCTCCAGTGAACGTTGCACCCGGATCAGTCGGCGGATGTAGTTCGCGTCGCGCTCACCGCGGGAGTCGAGCACCTCCTGGCGGATCTCGTCCAACTCGGCACCGATCCGCTCGATCTGATCGGGGCTGAGGTGGGCCAGCGGGTTCGGTTTGCCCGAAGCGTAGGTCGGGGCCGGGGCCTTGGGACGGGTGGTCGACAGCCGATGGCCACCGCGGGCCGGGCGCAGCCGGGCCAGGGACGACGTGAGGGTGTTCGGAAGTGCCATGAGGTTCCTACAGATCTATCGAGCACGAGCCCGCGGCAGCACTGACGCAGGTTTGGATCAACACGGCCTCGTCGGAGGTCGCGGTCACGATGTCGCCGGTGCGCAGATCCCGCACCGAGCCGTCGGTCAGGGGCGCCACGCACCCGAAGCAGATACCCATCCGGCAACCGGACGGCATCAGCACCCCGGCGTCCTCCCCGGCATCCAGCAGGGGTTCGGCGGCCTCCCCGTGCGTGCGGACGTCCGATCGGGTGAAGTGGGCCTCACCACCGGCACCCTCCACGACCAGTTGGACGTGGAAGCGTTCGACGTGCAACCGGTCGGCGATCCCCGCCTCGGCCCAATGCTGCTCCGCATCGTTCAACAGTGGGGCCGGGCCACAGGCCCAGGTCTGTCGCTTCCGCCAATCCGGGACGACGGTGCCCACCTCACCGGCCGGCAGCACCCCCGCGTCGTCGGTGAAACGCTCGACCAGGGTCAACCGGCCGTCGGCCACCATCCGGTGCAGTTCCTCGCGGAACATCATCCGCTCGGGGGTGGGTGCCGAATGCACCAACACCGCGTCGGGGAACCGGTAACTGCGCAACATGCCCATCACCGGGGTCAGGCCGCTGCCCGCGGTCAGGAACAGCACCTTGGCCGGCAGCGGATCCGGTTGGGTGAAGAAGCCGACCGCCTGGTCGAGCATCAGCAGGGTGCCGGGGGTGAGCTGGCGCAGGATGTGGTTGCTGACCACCCCGTCCGGAATCGCCCGGACGGTGATGGAGATCAGCCGATCGTGTCGGGTGGGTGGGCTGGTGATCGAGTACGACCGCCACAGCCGCACCCCGTCCACGTCCACGCCGATTCGCAGGTACTGGCCGGGCAGGTGCCCGCGCCAGCCGCGGCCGGTCAGGATCGTCACGGTGGTGGCGTCCTCGGTTTCGGGTCGCACCGCGACCACCCGACCCCGCAACGGTGCGCCGGCGCGCAACGGCAGGAACAGGTCGAGGTAGTCGCCGGGGGAGAGCGGGGTGGTGATCAGACGGGCCAGCGAGCGGGCGCTGTCGCGAATGGTTCGTTGCAGGGTCGGTCGGGAGTCACGCTGAGCGGTGAATGCCACACCGATAACCTACCGAACCGTAGGTAATGGTTCGACACCCACAGGGGTTCAACCGTCAGCGGCCCGGATTGGGGCCACCGGACACGTCGTCCAGGGCGTCGACGATCTCGCCGGGCAACTCGCGATCCTCCACCGCGAGCAACTCGCGCAACTGGTCGGCGGTGCGCGGCCCGACCAGCGGGGCGGTGACCCCCGGCGCATCCCGGATCCACAACAGCGCCACCTGGGCCGGGGTCAGGTCCAGACCCTCGGCGGCGCGCACCACCGATTCGACGACCGCCCGGCTGCGGGTCTCCAAATAGGGCTCGATGAACCACTCGAGGTGCTCGTCGGCCCCCCGGGAATCCCGCGGCGTACCGGTGCGGTACTTACCGGTCAGCACCCCGCGTCCCAGCGGCGACCAGGGCAGGACGCCGAGGCCCAGGGCCCGGGCCGCGGGGATCACCTCGATCTCGGAGCGGCGGGCCAACAGGGAGTACTCGATCTGGGCGGTGGCGATCGGGGTGCGGTTCGGGTCGGCCTTCTGCCAGGTGGCCGCCTGCGCGGTCTGCCAGCCGACGAAGTTCGACAAGCCGACGTAGCGGGCCTTGCCCTGGGAGACCGCCAGGTCGAAGGCGGCCAGGGTTTCCTCCAGGGGGGCTTCACCCCAGGCGTGCACCTGCCACAGGTCGACATGGTCGGTGCGCAGCCGGCGCAGGGACTCGTCCAGCTCGCGCAGCATGGTCGACCGGGAGGTGTCCATCACCCGCTGCCCACCCTCGTGCACGAAACCGGACTTGGTCGCGATCACCAGATCGTCGCGGGACAGGTCGCGCATGATGATCTCGCCGATCATCTCCTCGGTGCTGCCCGAGCCGTAGGCGGCGGCGGTGTCGATCAGGTTGCCGCCGGCCTCGACGAAGGTGCGCAACAACTCCCGGGCGGCCGGGCGGTTCACCGAACGCCCCCAGGTCAGGGTGCCCAGACCCAGCCGCGACACCCGCAGCCCGGTGCTGCCCGCGATCCGCCGTTTCATGGTGCTCGACACTACCGGTCGAACCGTCGTCCCGCGCAGACCCGGTGATGACGAAAGCCGCCCCGGGGAGAACCGGGGCGGCTTCGCGTCGATCAGGGCTTCGACCAGCCGGTCAGCGTCCGGTGTCGGGCAACCCGCGCGGACGGGCCGGCGGGTCGGTCCGCTCGGCATCGTCGTCGCGGGGGTCGTCGTCCCCGGGCTCGTCGTCACCGGGGGCGCCGGGGCCACCGGTGGGGCAGGCATCGCCGGTGATGGTCACCGGCACCTGCACGACGGTGCCGGTCGGCTGGGCGGTGAGGGTCAACACGGTGCCGGTGTGTTCGGCGGTCAGCTCGGTGCCGTCCAACTCGATCGTGGCCGATCCGTCGATGACCGTGGCCCGTCCGATCTCGAAGCCGTCGATCGTGGCGACCAGTTCCTCGTTCGCCACGCTGGGGATCGAGGAGAAGTCGAGCTGGTTCACCTGCAGCGACGGGCCCACCTCACAACGGGTCACCGTGGTGGGCGCGACCGGAGCGGACTTGTCGGCACCCACCTCGAACACCTCGACGGCGCGCTTGCGGTAGTCGGGGCTGATCGCCGGGGCGCCGGACGGGTCGGACTGCGCCTTCACGTACTCGACCAACTCCTGCATGTCCAACAGGCCCAGGTCGACCACATCGGTGCCCTCGGCCAGGGTGAACAGTCGGTCACCACCGGCGGCCAGGAAGCTCATCGTGCCGATCACGTACTCGGCCTCCGGGTCGAGCGGCTCGCCGTCGACGATCACCGAGGTGATCCGGTCGTTGCGGGCCCGTTCGGCGTCGTAGGTGAACTGCACGTTGTCCGACAGCGCCAGGTGCAGGAACGGACGGGAAGCGCCGTCGGGCTGCCACTGCTCCTCCAGCACCTGCTTGAACTGGGCACCGGTCAACGTGGTGGTCACCAGGGTGTTGGCGAACGGCAACACCGCGGCCGCCTCCCCGTAGGTCAGTACACCCTGATCCCAATCCGCCCGGGTACCACCGGGGTTCTGCAGGCCGATCATGGCCCCACCCAGGTGCTCGGGGGCCAACCGGTCACGCAGCATGTCGGCGATGAAGTTCGCCATGGTCGACTCGGAGGCGCGGTCCTCGGTGACGGTGTCCGGGGTCAGTGAGGCCCGGGTCAACGGGTCGGTGGTGAACCCGATCGGCTCGCCGGCGGTCTCCTCGGCCACCGACAGGGCCTCTTCGACGGCTTCGGCGCAGGCCACGTACGGGGCGGAGCCCTGCACGGCGGTGGGCACCGCATCGGCCGAGGCGTAGGTCTCGATGTTCTCGGCCACGTGGGCGGTGACCTCACCGTCGGTGATGGTCAACTCCACCTTGCCGATGTGGCTGGCGTAGTAGCCGGCCTGCAGCACCGGACGGGTCCGGCCGTCCGCACCGGGCACCGGGGCGTCGTAGTGGTAGAGCCGGTGGGTGTGACCGTTGAAGATCACGTCAACCGAGGCATCGGTTTCGTCGACGATCCGCTGGAACAGCACCGCGGAGTCCTTGGCCTGCTGCAAGGTCGCCGACCCGTCCACCGGGGCACCCTCGTGGTAGCTGGCGATGATCACATCGGCCTCACCGTTGTTCGGGTCACCATCGCTCAACTGGCGGGCGACCCGGTTCATCGCATCCACCGGGTCACCGAACTCGATGGTGGACACCCCGTCGGGGTTCACCGAGGAGCCGGTGGTCCGGGGTGCGACGCCGATCACCGCAACCGTGACGCCGTCGCGAGTGAACAACTCGTACTCCGGCAGGGCGGGGGTGGTGGTGCCCTTGAGGTAGACGTTGGCACCCAGGTGGGTGAACTTCGAGGCTGGGTCGACGCGGTTGACCAGGTCGTCGAAACCGCGGTCGAACTCGTGGTTGCCGACCGCGGCGGCGTCCACCTGGATCGCGTTCAGAATGTCGATGGTCGGAATCTCGTCCTGGGAGAAGGACGGGAACAACGAGGCACCGATGTTGTCACCGGCCGAGAACAGCAGGGTGTTGCCGGCCCCGGCGGCGAGGCGTTGTTCCTCGATGGTGCCGCAGAAGCCGACCGTGGACGGGTCGGCGTTGGCGATTCGGCCGTGGAAATCGTTGAAATCTCAGGATGGTCAGGTTCGTGGTTGCGGCCTCGGCGGGCGTGGCAACCAGGACACCCGACGTCAAACCGAGGGCGCCGACTGCGGCGATACCTCGGAGCAACGCTGCGCGCATGGCTCTCCTTGGGGGTGGAAGGTCGCCACGTACCTTGGTCGCTCCGCAACGGTTGCGGCAACCCGGGACGGCCCCGTTCACCGAGAGTTCGACAGAGCTTCCCGTGGCCGCGATCCGGTGTTCGCCCGGGGCCGGGTCACGGCAGCGGGTGCAGTACCCCGGTCAACAGCAACACCGCCACCACGGCGGCCAGGATCAGCCGGTACACCACGAAGATCGTGAAGCTGTTGCGGCTCACGTACCGCAGCAACCAGTGGATGACCCCCAGTCCAACCGCGAAGGACACCACGGTGGCGATCCCGATGCCCAGCCAGTTCGGCGGGGTCGGGTCGGTGCTGATCTCGGTCAGTTTGTAGAAACCCGACCCCAGAACGGCCGGAATCGCCAACAGGAACGAGTACCGGGCCGCGGCCTCGCGGGTGTAGCCCATCGCCAGGCCCGCCGAAATGGTCGCCCCCGATCGCGACACCCCGGGGATCAGCGCCAGGGACTGGGCCAGGCCGTAGAAGATGCCGTCACGCCAGGTCAGCTTCTCCAGCGGTTTGACGTGCTTGGCGAAGCGGTCGGCCAGGAACAGCAGCAAGGCCACCCCCGACAGCATCGTCACCGTCACCCACAGGTTGCGCAGGGCGTGATCGATGTAGTCCTGGAACAGCAGGCCCAGCACCACGATCGGGACGGACCCGATGATCACCAGCCAGCCCATCCGCACGTCCGGATCCGACCGGGGCACCTGGCCGAACAGGGCCAGCACCCATTTCTTGATGATCCGGCCGATGTCCTTGGCGAAGTACAGGATCACCGCCGCTTCGGTGCCGATCTGCACGATCGCGGTGAAGGCCGAGCCCGGGTCGTCCCGGCCCAGGAGCTGACCCACGATCGACAGGTGGGCGCTGGACGAGATCGGCAAGAACTCGGTGAGTCCTTGGACAACCCCCAGAATCAGGGCTTCCCACCATGTCATCGCCACTCCTGAACAGTTCGGTACCCGTGTGGTCCGAGAGGCAACTGTAGACCGCCGCGCAACCTGGCCGGGTACGGTCGGTGGCGTGACCATTCATTCGGAGCATCCCTTCGCCACCCCCGAACCCGAGCGTGACCCGGTGCGGCGCTTCCGGGGCCGGATGCCCGCCCCGGTTACGGTGTGGACGACCGGCCGGGGGCGCGACCGGGAGGGGTGGACGATCGCGTCGATGCTGCTGGCCGAGGGGCCGGTCGCCGAGGTGGCGGGGCTGCTGGACGAGGACTCCGAACTGGCCGACGCCGTCACCGCCGGCGCCGAACGGCTGGTGGTGAACCTGCTCGGGCCGAACCAGGCCGCGGTGGCCGACGCCTTCGCCCGCGTCGCCCCCGCCCCGGGCGGCCCGTTCACGGTGGGGGATTGGGCCGACACCGACTGGGGGCCGGCACTGACCGGAGCCGCCGGATGGCTCGGCGTGCGCCTCACCGGCCACGCCGACCGGTTGGGTTGGACGATGATGCTGCGCGGCGAGGTGGAACACGTCGAGCTATCGGACGAACCGGCGCTGGGATACCTGCGCGGACGCTACCTGGTGCCCTAACCTTCCGACATGACAACCCTGGTTCTGGTGCGCCACGGCCGCACCACCGCGAACGCCAATCATGTGCTGGCCGGGCGCAGCCCCGGGGTGCACCTGGACGAGGTGGGCACCGAACAGGCCCGCACGGTGGGGCAGCGGTTGGCCGGGGTGGCGGTGTCGGCGGTGTATTCCTCGCCGATGGAACGCTGCCTGCAGACCGCGGCGCTGATCGGGCGACAGGTCGACCTGCCGGCGGCGACGCCGGCCGAGGCCCTGACCGAATGCGACTACGGCACCTGGACCGGGTCCACCCTGAAGGATCTGGCCGCCGAGGCGCTGTGGCAGGTGGTGCAACAGAACCCGTCCGAGGCGGTCTTCCCCGATGGGGAATCGCTCGGCGACATGTACGCCCGCGCGGTCGGTTGGGTGCGGGAGACCAACCGGCGGGTGGCCACCGACCAGGGCGCGCACGCGGTGTGGCTGGCGGTCAGCCACGGGGACGTGATCAAGTCGATCGTCGCCGACGCCCTCGGGATGCACCTCGACCAGTTCCAACGGATCATGGTCGATCCCGGGTCGGTCACCGTGATCCGCTACACCCCGGCCCGTCCGTTCGTGGTGTGTGTGAACTCCACCGCGGGTGCGCTGGCCCCGCTGTGTGCCGGCGAGACCCCGTCCGCGCAGGTCGGTGGCGGCCTGGGCAGCGCCGACTGACGTAGGCTGGGCCCATGGCTTCGGTGGTTTATCGCTACGACGAACCCGATCGTTTCGTGGCCGGCACGATCGGTGAACCGGGCGAGCGCATGTTCTTCCTGCAGGCTCGTCAGGCGAATCGGGTCACCACGGTGCTGTGCGAGAAGGAACAGGTCGTGGTGCTCGCCGAGCACATCGAGAAGGTGCTCAACGAGATCCAACGCCGGGCCGGTGGCCCCGATGCCGGCAGCCTGGAACCGCCGGTGGTCGACAACGACCCCCTCGACATCCCCGTGGTGGAGGAGTTCCGGGTCGGCACCATGACGATCGCCTACGACGCCGACGAAGACCGCTTGGTGATCGAGATGTTCTCCACCGAACATGTCGACGAGATGGACGAACCCGATCCCTTCGCCGACGAAACCGAGATTGCCCGGCACGAGGCCGAGTCGGCCGCCGCAGCCTTCGTGGTGCGCATCACCAAGGGCCGGGCCCGCGATTTCGTCGCCCGCGCCCAGGCCGTGGTGTCGGCCGGCCGCCCGCCCTGCCCCTTCTGCGCCCAGCCGCTGGACCCGGCCGGTCACGTCTGCCCGCGGGCCAACGGGTACCGCCGCGCCCTGTTCTGAGCAACGGTGCGGCACCCCTGTTTCGACGCCGACCTGCACGGCACCCCGACCATCGTCGGACGCCTGATGCAGGCCTCGAACGCGACCTTTCTGGTGGATCTGGGTGAGGACCGGCAGGCGATCCACAAACCGGTGGCCGGGGAGAAACCGCTGTGGGACTTTCCCGACGGCACCCTGGGGCACCGTGAACTGGCCGCCCACGACCTGTCGCTGGCCGCCGGGTTCGACGTCGTGCCACGTACCGTGTGGATCGAGGACGGGCCGGCCGGGCCCGGCATGGTGCAGGCCTGGGTGGAAGTCGACGACGACGAACTGGTCGACCTGGTGCCCGAGGCCGATGCCGACCAGCCGGGCTGGTTGAAGATCTTCACCGGCCTGGACGCCCACGAACAACCCGTCGCGGTGGTGCACGCCGATGACTCCCGATTGCGCCGGGTGGCGCTGTTCGACGTCGTGATCAACAACTCCGACCGCAAGGGCGGGCACGTGCTGGTGTCCGAGGGCACCGTGTTCGGTGTCGATCACGGCCTGGCCTTCCACATCGAACCCAAGCTGCGCACGGTGCTGTGGGGGTGGGCCGGTCAACCCCTGACCGAGGAGGAACGGCACCTGCTCGAAGAAGCCGCCCGGGTGTGTGAACCCACCCTGGAACCCTGGCTCTCCGAAGCCGAGGTCACCGCCACCCGGCAACGGATCGACGACCTGCTCGAGGCCGGGCACTTCCCCGAGCCCGGGCGCGAGTGGCCCACCATTCCCTGGCCCCCGTTCTGAGCTTGTCGAAGTGTGACCTCGCGAGGTCATGACTGAAGTCTCGAGAATGAGGAGCGGCGAAGCCATAAAGGTCTTTGCTCGCCCCAGGCTTGAGGTTTGAGTCATGCCGGCGGACGGGGCGCCCGTCCCTGCGGTGGTGTTGCTGGGGGTTTCGACTCCTGACCGCAAGCGGCCAGGGCTCAACCAGCGTGTGGGGTGGCGCCGGTTCACCGAGGGCTCGACCAAAGGGTCCGAAATGGTTGAACGTTCTCGGACTTGGCCGTTGGGGAGCGCGGGGGTCGGGTACTGTCGCCCTCATGGATGCCTGGCATGTGCCGACCCCGTCCCGTATTCCCGGAGACGGCTCCGCGCCGTTGGTTGCTCACGACAGCGCCACCGGTTCGCTGCAACAGATCGGCCCCGACGCCGGCACCGCACGGTTCTACGTCTGCGGGATCACCCCCTACGACGCGACCCACATCGGGCACGCCAACACCTATCTCACCTTCGACCTGCTGCACCGGGTCTGGCTCGACCGCGGCCTGCAGGTGCACTACGTGCAGAACGTCACCGACGTCGACGACCCGTTGCTCGAACGCGCCGAACGCGACGGCGTCGACTGGCGGGTACTGGCCCGGGAACAGATCGCGCTGTTCCGCGAGGACATGACCGCGCTGAATGTACTGCCCCCGCAGCAGTACCCGGGCGCCACCGAAACCATCGACGAGGTCGTCGCCCTGATCGAGAAGCTGCGCGACCTGGGCACCGTCTACCGGGTCGACGACCCCGAATACCCCGACTATTACTTCACCACCCTGGACGCCCCCGGCCATGTGGCGTTGGCCGGACTCGACGAGCAGGCGGCCCTGGCCACCTTCGCCGAGCGCGGCGGTGACCCCGACCGGCCCGGCAAACGACACCCGTTGGACGCCCTGGTCTGGCGGATGGCCCGACCCGGTGAACCGTCCTGGCCCTCGGCACTGGGGGAGGGACGCCCCGGCTGGCACATCGAATGCTCCGCGATCGCCCTGGACAACCTGGGCACCAGTTTCGACGTCCAGGGCGGGGGATCGGACCTGATCTTCCCCCACCACGAGATGAGCGCCGCGCACGCCCACACCGTCTCCGGGCACCCCTTCGCCCGGCACTGGCTGCACTCGGGCATGGTCGGCCTGGACGGCGAGAAGATGTCGAAGTCCAAGGGCAACCTGGTGTTCGTCTCCCGGCTGCGCCACGAGGGTGTCGACCCGGCCGCGATCCGGCTGGCGCTGCTGGCCCACCACTACCGCGACGACTGGATGTGGACCTACTCGGGTCTGCGCGCGGCGGTGGACCGGTTGGCGATGTGGCGCGAGGCCGTCCACAACGACACCGGGCTGAACGCCGACAGCACCATCGCCGAGATCCGCGCCGCGTTGCGCGACGACCTGGACGCTCCCCGGGCGCTGGCCGCGGTGGACGCGTGGGCGGGCGGTTCGTTGGCGATCGACTCCGACGACACCGAGGGGCCGGGGGCGATGCTCGAGGCCGTCGATGCGCTGCTCGGCGTCGACCTGCGGCTGGGTACCTCGGCGACCACGGCGCTAGATTGGCAACTGTGAAAACCTTCGAGGAACTCTTCGCCGAACTGCAGCACAAGGCCGAGACCCGGCCGGCCGGTTCGGGCACCGTCGCCCAACTGGACGCCGGGGTGCACGCGATCGGCAAGAAGATCGTCGAGGAGGCCGCCGAGGTGTGGATGGCCGCCGAATACCAGTCGAAGGCCGAAGCGGCCGAGGAGATCAGCCAACTGATCTACCACGCCCAGGTAATGATGGTGGCGCTCGGTCTCGACTTGCGCGACGTGTACGAGTACCTCTGAGCAGTCGGTAGGGTCGGGGTCGTGATTCACCATGGCCCGAAGTTGAAGATCGCCGTCCCCAACAAGGGCGCCTTGTCGGAGGCCTCGACGCAGATGCTGCGCGAGGCCGGCTACAAGCAGCGCACCGATTCGAAGGATCTGGTTCTCGTCGACGACGAGGCCCATGTCGAGTTCTACTACCTGCGCCCCCGGGACATCGCCATCTACGTGGGCGAGGGCACCCTCGACGCCGGGCTGACCGGCCGCGACATGCTGCTCGACTCCGGCGCCGATGCCGAGGAGATCCTGCAATTGGGCTTCGGACGCAGCCGCTTCCGGTTCGCCTCGCCCAAGGGTGAGAACCGCGATCTGGCGTCCCTGGAGGGCACCCGGATCGCCACCTCCTACCCGGGGCTGCTGGAGAGCTACCTGGCTCAACAGAACATCACCGCCCGGCTGATCAAACTGGACGGCGCGGTGGAGAGCGCGATCCGCCTCGGCGTGGCCGACGTGGTCGCCGACGTGGTCGAGACCGGCAGCACCCTCAAACGCGCCGGTCTGGAACTGTTCGGTGACCCGATTCTGGAATCGGAGGGCATCGTGATCCAACGGGCCGACGCCGACCCCGAGGCGGTGACCCGACTGCTGCACCGGTTGCGGGGTGTACTGGTGGCGCGCAACTACGTGATGTTGGACTACGACGTACCCGAGTCGGTGCTGGACGAGGCCGCGAAGCTCACCCCCGGCTTCGAATCGCCGACCGTCTCCCCGCTGGCCCGCGACGGCTGGGTGGCGGTGCGCTCGATGGTGCGCCGGCAGGAAGCCCACGGCATCATGGACGACCTGTGGCAGATCGGCGCCCGGGCGATTCTGGTCACCGACGTCGCCGCGTGTCGCCTGTGACGGGCCGGGAGCCCGAGCCGCTGACGGTGTGGCCCCGGGTGTCGCTGATCACCGCGATCATTCTGTCCGCGGTGTTGGTGGCCGCAGCCCTGTTCGGCTGGTACCGGCTGCCGGCCGACATCCAGGAGAAGTTCAGCGCCATCCAGGTCGCCACCCTGATCGTGTTCATCCTGGTGATGATGGCGATGATGTTGGGGTTGGGCCTGTGCCGGGTGCGGGCCGACGCGAAGGGTGTCTTCGTCCGCAACGGGCTGCTCTCCAACACCTACCGCTGGGACGAGATCCGGGGGGTGCGATACCGCCAGGGCGACCCCTGGGCCTACCTGCTGCTCGACCCGACCCCCGGCCAGCAACTGCGCGGCGGGGAGAAATACCGTCGCCGGCAGATGATCGCGATCCAGAACCCCGACGGGCAACGGGCCCGCGACGCCGCCGACCGGGTCGTCGAGATGGCGCGCTACTACTCCGCCGAGGGCTCGTCCCCGGCCGGCTGACCGGCCTCGGACGGGTTGGCCTGCCACCAGCCGTAGCCACCGTCGGTGGTCTTCACCAACCGCCGGCTGTGCGCCAACTGCTGGTTGATCTCATCGGCGATCACGAACGGGTGCGGGCCCTGCAGGTCGATCAGCACGGTGTTCGCCCCCGACTGCACCGCCGCCTCGCAGACCTTGTCCAGGGTCGCCGGAATCGGCCGGGCCTCCTTCTGCCAGGCCGACATCGCGTCCACCCCGGTGAACGCCACCATCGCCTTCTCCCCGTCGGGACGCTGCAACAACACCGCGGCCATCTCGGCATGCCGGTCGGGTTCGGGGCCGGTGGCGTCGAGGTGGTCGCCGCTGGCCATGATCGGCACCAGCAGCCGCGACCCGCACAACTCGACCACCGCGTCCAGATAGGCCCGGGTGTCACCCCCCTCGGCGGCGGCCAGCGCGTCGCGTACCGCCGGGTCGGCCGCGCCGTCGTCCTCACTGAAGGTGCGGTCGGTGTCGCCGAGAGTACGTCCGTGGCCGTGGGGCAGATCAGTTCCAGTCATAGCGTCGGCCAGCCTATCCGGGGTCTGTTCGGGGTGAATCCCGAGGTGTGCCGGTGCCGGAATATGACACAGTGAACCCATGACCCCCGACCAGTTCATGCTCCTGCTGTGCATCGGCATCGCGTTCGTCGGTGTCCTCTGGGCTCTCATCGCCTGGCGACGACGGGCCGGTTACGGCGGCATCGTCCACGGCGTGGCAATCGTGCTGGCCGCAGTCGGGCTGTACCTGTCGGGGCTGCTGCCGTTGCTGTGGTCGGGAGCGAAGGCCGTCGTCGAATGGATCCGGTCGGTGGTGCCCGACACCACGATCTGGACCGGGGTCAGCTTTCTGGGGGCCGCCCTGCTGGCCTGGGTGATCGGCATCTTCCTGAAGAGCCGCAACATCGGCCGGGCCACCCCCGAACAACGTGCCGCGGCCAAAGCGGCCCGACGGGACGGGGCCGACGACCGGGCCGTCACCAAGGACGGGGCCGCGCGGCCGGCGGTCACCCCACGCCAACAGGCCCCCGCGGGCTCCGGGGGTGCCGATGATCTGGACGACATGGCCGAGATCGAGGCGATCCTGAAGGGCCGCGGCATCGAATGAGCCCCGAGTTGGGGCGCGGGGCGGATTTCGGCTAAGATGAACGACGGTCCAACGCCGGTGGCGCTGGGCCGGATAAGCAGAGACCTGATCTCTCACCCGATCAACGGTGCACGTCGACGGGTTTTCGGCACGATGGCGCCGACCGCTTCATGTGGTCGGTCGCCGCTGAACCCTTCAGGTCTGTGCGTCCGAAGACGATCACTGAACACTGGAGGAAGTATCAGCACAGAGCAGCGCATCAATGAGCGCATCCGGGTGCCGGAGGTCCGCTTGGTCGGGCCCGCCGGTGAGCAGGTCGGCATCGTGCCGATCGAAGCAGCCCGGCAGCTTGCCCGCGAATCCGAACTCGACCTGGTCGAGGTTGCCCCCGATGCCCGCCCGCCGGTCGTCAAGCTGATGGACTACGGCAAGTTCAAGTACGAGAGTGCCCAGCGCGAGCGGGAGAACCGGCGCAACCAGTCGAACACCGGGCTGAAGGAAATGAAGCTTCGTCCCAAGATCGACAACAACGACTACGAGACCAAGAAGTCGCACGTCGTCCGCTTCCTCAAGGGCGGCGACAAGGTGAAGATCACCATCATGTTCCGTGGTCGTGAACAGAGCCGTCCCGAACTGGGCATCAACCTGCTCAAGCGCCTCGCTGAAGACGTCGAAGAGTACGGCTTCGTCGAATCGGCCCCCAAGCACGAGGGCCGCAACATGCTGATGGTGCTCGGCCCGACCCGCAAGAAGGGCCAGGCCCGCGCCGATGTGGAC
Source organism: Propionibacterium sp. (assembly GCA_012719335.1). GTDB lineage: Bacteria > Actinomycetota > Actinomycetes > Propionibacteriales > Propionibacteriaceae > JAAYAO01. The sequence goes on from JAAYAO010000036.1 coordinate 16,935, forward strand.
GCCGAGCGCAGCCGGAAGGCCGAGCGGCGACGCGAAGCGCAGGAAGCCGAGCGCACCATGCTGGCCGAACACCGCCAGCAGCACCAGCCCAAACCCAAGAAGAAGGGCCCGGCCGACAACATGGATCCCGACATCGATCTGTGACCGGCCACCAGCCACCACAAACCCCCAGCCCGTCGGACGGGTATGAAACAAAGGAGCAGATATGCCCAAGATGAAGACCCACTCGGGTGCGAAGAAGCGATTCAAGATCACCGGTTCGGGCAAGGTCATGCACCGCAAGGCGGGCAAGATGCACCTCAACGATCACAAGGGCAACCGCCGCCTGCGCCGCTTGGACGGCGACCAGGTGATGGCCCCCGGCGACGCCAAGAAGGCCAAGAAGCTGCTCGGCAAGTGATCCCCTGACCGTTTCCACCACCCCGCCCGGCACCCGGGCACCCCAGTTGTAAGGAGAAAGTCCATGGCACGCGTCAAGCGTTCTGTGAATGCCCAGAAGAAGCGCCGCGAGATCCTCGAGCAGGCCTCCGGCTACCGCGGGCAGCGCTCCCGCCTTTACCGCAAGGCCAAGGAGCAGGTTCAGCACTCCGGCGTCTACGCCTTCCGCGACCGCCGCGCTCGCAAGGGTGACTTCCGCAAGCTCTGGATCCAGCGGATCAACGCCGCCGCCCGCGCTGAGGGAATGACCTACAACCGGTTCATCTCCGGCCTGAAGAACGGTGGTGTCGAGGTCGACCGCAAGATGCTGGCCGAGCTGGCCGTGTCCGACCCGACCGCTTTCGCCGCCCTCGTCGAGGTCGCGAAGGCCAACCAGGCGCCCGCCGCCGCCTGAGGTTGACCAGCACTCCCGAACCGGCCGCAGCCGCTGCCCGGCACGTCCCCCGTGCCAGTGCCGCAGCGCTGCGGTCGGTTCGTCGTCTCACCCGGCGCAAGACCCGGCAGGCCACCGGTGAATGCCTGGTCGAGGGCCGCCAGGCCGTCACCGAGGCCCTGCGGTACGGCACCTGTCACCGGCTCTGGATCGCCGACGACCAGGTGGGCGCGATGACCGACCTGATCGACCTGGCCACCGAACGCGGCGTGCCGGCCTGCACCGTCACCGCCCGGGAGTTGGCCGGGCTGTGCGACGCGGTCACCGCTCAGGGGGTGGTGGCCCATGCGGACTCACCCGAGATGACGCCGACCGCGGCCTGGCCCGACCGTCCCGCTTTGGTGGTGATCTGCGCCCAGGTGCGCGACCCCGGCAATGCCGGCACGATCATCCGCTGCGCCGATGCATTCGGTGCCGACCTGGTGGTGCTGACCTCCGGATCGGTCGAACTGACCAATGCCAAGACCATCCGGGCCTCGGTCGGCAGCATCTTCCACCTGCCGGTGATCACCGGCCCGGATCTGCCCGAGGCGATCGCCGCCTGCCGGGAGGCCGGCCTGCAGATTCTCGCCGCCGACGGCGCGTCCGGCCGGACCCTGGACGATCTGACCGCCGAGGAACTCGCCGCCCCCACCGCCTGGGTGCTCGGCAACGAGGCCTGGGGATTGCCCGAGGCCGACGCGGCCCTGGCCGATCGCAGTATCGGGGTGCCGATGTACGGCCGGGCCGAGAGCCTGAATGTGGCCACCGCCGCGGCGATCTGCCTGTTCGCCACCGCCGGGGCCCAACGCCGCTGATCGGCTGGGCGGGCATCGTCCGGCACGCCCGCGCGGGCCGGGCTAGGGTCGGAGCCGACCGGCTCACCCGAACTCGAGGAACACCTCCGGGCGGGCCACATCACGCACTTCGGAGGGGACACAGATGGCAGTCACGATCGTTACCGGTGGAGCTCTGGGGATCGGTGGAGCAACGTCGAGGCGGCTGGCCCGACGCGGTGACCTGGTGTTGATCAACGACATCGACGCCGAGGCCGCCGAGGCCACCCGAGCCGAGATCGTCGCCGAGGGTGGACGCTGCGAGGTCGAGGTGGGCGACATCACCGACCCGGACGTCGTTGCCGCGGTGGCTGCCCGGGCACACGACCTGGGCGACGGCGGAATCGGCGTCCTGGTCAACAATGTGGGCGACTTCAAGCCCTTCTCGCGCAGTTTCGAACAGTCCGAGCCCGAGCACTGGCAGCGGCTGTACGAGGTGAACCTGTGGCACGTCTTCGCGATGACCCATGCGGTGTTGGACACCATGAAGGCCCAGGGCGGGGGTGCGATCGTCAACGTGTCGACCGTCGAAGCGTTCCGGGCCATCCCCGGGCATGCGGTGTATTCGGCCTTCAATGCCGGGGTCACCGCTTTCACCCGGTCGCTGGCCGTGGCGGTGGGGCAGTACGGTATCCGGGTCAACGCGATCGCCCCCGACCTGATCAACACCCCGGCCACCCCGGCCGAGATGATGCTGCGCGGGCGGGATCCTCAGAACATGAAGTCGTGGGCCCCGTTGGCCCGCCTCGGTGAAGCCGATGAATGCGCCAAGGTGATCGAG
>JAAYAO010000342.1 GCA_012719335.1 Propionibacterium sp.
GCACCACGATGACCAACCCGACCGGCGCTCAGGTGGTCGCCAAGCTCGCCAAGCTGAAGGGCTGACTCCCGGGGGGTCACGCCCGCTCCGCCGGTATCGATCCAGGCCGACGCGATCGCGGCCGCCCTCGGCGCGTTCGCTGCGTCCTTGGTGGTGAGCGGGGCGTGGTTGCGGGGTGGCCGCGCCCGCCCACGTGACATGCCGGTCGCCGAAGGCGAAGTTGTCGTGCTCCTACCGCGCCCGCCCCTGGGGTACCCCGACGTCCCTTGGCGCCGTCGCATTGACTGAAAACGCAAGCATGGGGGACGCCGAAGCCATAATGGCCGCCGCTCACCCCAGGCTCGAGACTTCAGTCACCGAACTCAACGAAGAACCGGCAACAACCGCCGACAAGCACCTCATGCCCGATGCCCGGGCCGGTAGCCCGAAAGGACATCCGGACAGCGCCACGACCCCCTCTCCTCACCCCCGCATGACCCAAAACGCAAGCATCAGCGACGCCGAAGCCATAATGGCCGCCGCTCGCCCCAGGCTCGAGACTTCAGTCACCGAACTCGATACGAAACCGGCAATAACCTTCGTCGGCGCAGCATCAACCAGGACTCCAGGCCGTAGTTGAGAGCGGGGGCGCCAAGCCCATCCGTCACCTCACCGTGACTCAAACCGCAAGCATGAGCGACACCGAAGCCATAATGGCCGCCGCCCGCCCCAGGCTCGAGACTTCAGTCACCGCGCTCGCACCAGCGGGGAACAGATCGTCGGAGACGGGGCACGGAGCCGGTCTGCCGTGGGCCGGCGGGTTGTTCGCGCGGCCTCGGGGTGCACCGACCCGAAACTGTCGGTGGGCTCTGCAACGATGGGGCCATGACCACGACCGAGCCCGTAACCGGGCTGCACGCCCACCTGGCCTCGCGGGCCGATGTGCTCGCGAGGGCCCTGGCCGAGGTGTTGGCCGATCCACCGGCCGACCCCTTCGCCCGGGAGATCGTCAGCGTGCCGACCGCGGGGGTGGAGCGGTGGTTGTCCCAGGCGTTGTCGACCCGGTTGGGTGCGGGCGACACCAACGACGGGGTCAGTGCCGGCATCGACTTTCCCGGGTTGCGGCGCTTGGTGCGCGACATCATGGCCGCGGCCGTGGGGGTGGACGTCGAGACCGATCCGTGGCAACCGCACCGGCTGGTCTGGCCGGTACTGGCAACCATGGACGAGGTGCGTGACGAACCGTGGTTCGCGGTGGTGGCCGAGCACCTGTCGGGCGGGGCCGGGCGACGGCCGGGCCGGCGGTTTCGGATCGCCCGGCGGGTGGCGACCGTGTTCGGCAGCTACCTCGATCAACGCCCGGAGCAATTGCAGGAGTGGTCGGCCGGCGGCAACGCGGTGCCGCGTGACCTGGAGTGGCAACCGCACCTGTGGCGGGCCCTGTGTCGCCGCATCGGTGACCCGTCGGGCCGAGCCGATGAAGCGGTACGCCGCTTGCGCGAGAACCCCTCCCTGGTGGATCTACCGCCCCGGTTGTCGGTGTTCGGGCCGACCCGGTTGAGTACCACCGAGGTACGGATCCTGGCCGCGGTGGGGGCCCATCGGGCGGTGCACCTGTGGTTGCCGCAGGCCTCCCCCGCCCAGTGGCACACCACCCCGGACGATCCGCTCGGGCCGCGCCGACCCACCCCGCCCACCGGGCATCCGATGGTGGCCGGGCTGGGCCGGGATTCCCGCGAGTTGGCGCGGGTGCTCAAACAGGTGCCGCACACCGTGCACGAACACCCCGACCCGGCAGCCGAACAGCGCTCGACACTGCTGGCCGCGGTGCAGGCCGACGTGATCGCCGGACGTCCGCCGCGGGCCGATCACGACCTGTCCGCCGACGACCGGTCGGTGCAGTTCCACGCCAGCCACGGCCCGGAACGTCAGGTCGAGGTGCTGCGCGAGGTCGTCCTGGGGTTGCTGACCGATGACTCGAGCCTGGAACCGCGCGACATCGTGGTGATGTGCCCCGACATCGAGGTGTACGCCCCGCACATCTCGGCGGCCTTCGCCGGCAGCACCCTGGACGGGGTCGACCCACACCACCCGGTGCACCGGATTCCGGTGCGGTTGGCCGACCGCTCGCTGCGGCAGGTGAACCCGGTGTTGGCGGTGCTGCAGCAACTTCTCGACCTGGTGCATCAGCGGGCCCGGGCCAGTGGCCTGCTGGCCCTGTGTGCCGCCGAACCGGTGGCGCGCCGGTTCCGGTTCACCGCGGAGAACCTCGAGGAGATCACCGACCTGGTCAGCGCCGCCGAGATCCGTTGGGGCATCGACAACACCGATGTGGCCCGCCACGGGATGGGTGCTTTTCAGGTCAACACCTGGTTGTCGGGTCTCGACCGGATGCTCACCGGGGTTGCCGTGCCCGACGAACGGACGGTCGGTTCGGTCGCGCCGCTGGACATCGACTCGTCGTCCCTGGTCGATCTCGTCGGACGGTTCGCCGAGTTGATCACCCGGCTGCGCCGGATCAGCCTGGACTTCGCCGGCGTCAACCCGGATGCCACCGAACGCAAACCGCTGACCGAGTGGACCGCGTCCATGCGCCGGGCGTTGGAGCTGATCACCGAGGTGGCCCCGGGCGAGGACTGGCAGGTGCATCACGCCTATGCGACGTTGGCCGATCTGGCCGATGGCGCCGACCCCGACGGCCCGGAGTTGTCGGCCGCCGATGTGTCCGAACTGTTGGCCGACGCGTTCCGGGGTCGGCCGACCCGGGCGAGTTTCCGTACCGGCGCGCTGACGATGTGCACTCTGTCGCCGATGCGGTCGGTGCCGCACCGGGTCGTGGTGTTGCTCGGGGTGGACGACGGACGGTTCCCGCGCAGCGACGCCTCGGTGGGCGACGACCTGCTGGTGCGCGACCCCCGGGAAGGGGAACGCGACGGACCCGGGGAGGACCGCCAGTTGTTGTTGGACGCGGTGATGTCGGCCACCGAAACCCTGGTGGTGGTGCACGCCGATCGTGACCCGCTGACCAACCGGTCCGTCCCGATGAGCATTCCGCTGGCCGATGTGTTCGACACCATCACCGACACCGTCTCGGTAGCGACCCGGCAACGCTGGTCGGCGCGGCACCACAAGCACCCCCTGCAGCCCTTCGCACCCAGCTACTTCGACCCGGTGGCGCCGCTCAGTTTCGACCCGCAGGGGCTGGCCGGTGCCCGGGCACTGCTCGGCTCGCGCACGCCGGCGCCGCGTCCCATCGATCTGACCGCCACGCTTCCGCCGATCGACACCGACACCGTGGAGTTGGCCGAGTTGGTGTCGTTCTTCGGCGACCCGTTGAAGCAATTCCTCGCCGCCCGCGGCCTGCCCACCTGGGAGGAACACCTCGACCAGCACGCCGAGCAACTCACCGCCGAACTCGACGGGCTGCAGAAGTGGCACCTGCACAACCGGGTGTTGACCGCCCTGCTGGAGGGCACCCCGCCCGAAACGATCTCGCTGCGAGAGGCCCGCAGCGGCACCCTGCCCCCACTCGCCCTGGGCCGCAGCCTGATCGACCAAGCGGTGCGCGACATGCTCGACATCCTGCACACCGCCGAGAGCTTCGGTGGCCCCGCCCGGGAACCGCACCCGGTGCGCGTTTCGCTCGGCGACGTCGTGCTGACCGGTGTGGTGCCGGTCACCGGCACCCGACACCTGCAGATCAACCCGTCCAAACGCAAGGCCAAGCACGAGATGGACCTGTGGTTGCATCATCTGGCCCTGTGCGCCGGGTCCCCCGACCGAACCTGGGATTCGATCCTGGTGACCCATCCCGGCAGTTACCTGTTCCGGATGGCGCGGTTCCGGCCCGTCCCCGCCGATCGGGCATGCGAGTACCTGACCGAGTTGGTGCAGTTGTACCGCGACGGGCTGTCCCGGCTGGTGCGCCTGCCACCGGAACTGGCCCGCGACTGGCAGACCCGCAACCAACATCGGCCCTTCGATTGGGCCGACCGGTGGAAGTGGGTGGATCGCAAGACGTGGCAGAAGCACTTCACCGACCACCGGGACTTCTGGGGCACCGAACACCCCGAGGACAGCGAGTTCGTGGCCCTGGCCGAACGCGTGTGGGGCCCGCTGTTGGCCCATGAGGAGCAGCGATGACCACCCCCTTCGATCTGGCCGGCCCCCTGCCGGCTCCCGGTGCCCGGGTGTTGTTGGAGGCCAGTGCCGGCACCGGCAAGACCTACACCATCGTGACGCTGGCGGTGCGCTATCTGGCCACGGGACGGGTGCGGCTGCCCGAACTGTTGCTGATCACCTTCACCGACGCCGCCACCCGCGATCTACGGGCCAAACTGCGCAAACGGCTGACCGAGACCGCCGAAGCGCTGAGCACCGACCGTCCGGCCGGTACCGACGCGATTCTGCAGGCGATCGACCGGGACGGGGATCGTCCGGCGGCGCTGGCCCGGATTCGGGCCGCGTTGAGCGAGTACGACCGGGCCACGATCCGCACCACCCACGGTTTCTGTGCCGCCATGCTGACCGAACTCGGCATGTTGGCCGACCACGACGTCTCCCAGACCTTGGACAAGGACCTGGACGCGTTCATCCACGAGATCGCCGTGGACTGTTGGTTGCGCCGGTTCAGCCACGAGTCGACACCCAGCCTGCCGTTGCACGAGTACAAGATGGGCAAGCGCGATGCCCTCAAGATCGCCTCATTGGTGGCGCGGAATCCCGGAGCCGACCTGTGGCCGCCACGCGACCACCCCGATCTGAACCAGAACGCCCGCGACCAGGTCGAGTTCGCCCACGACGTGCGTGCGGAGTTCGACCTGCGCAAACGCCGTCTGCGGGTGCAGACCTACGACGACCTGCAGGATCGGTTGCGGGACGCGTTGAGCCATCCGACGACCGGCCCCCTGGTTGCCGAACGCCTGCAGGAACGCTTCCCGTTGGTGATGGTCGACGAGTTCCAGGACACCGACCCGGTGCAATGGCAGGTGCTGCAACGGGCCTTCGACGGTCACTCGACGATGGTGCTGATCGGCGACCCGAAGCAGGCGATCTACCGGTTCCGCGGCGCCGACGTACAGAGCTATCTGGACGCCCGGGCGGGAGCGGAGATGTTCACCCTGAACAAGAACTGGCGCACCGACCAGCCCGTACAACGCACGCTGGACGCGCTGTTCGCCCGAGCCGCTCTCGGTGAGGGGATCGCGGTGACCCCGGTGGAATCCCATCACGAGCAGGGCCGGCTGTTCACCCGCGACGGTGCCCCCGCGGCGCCGATGAACGTCCGGCTGATCGAGGGTTCGTTCGGCAAGTACGACATAAAACCCGCCCGGGCCCGGGTGGCCGAGCACGTGGCGTCCCATATCGCCGAAGTGTTGGCCGACCCGCCCGTGCTGCACCCCGGCGACGAGGAACCGCGTCCGGTGCAACCGAAGGATCTGGCCGTACTGACCCGTACCGCCGCGATGGGTGAGTACGTGCGGGATGCGCTGCGGGCACGCGGCGTGCCGGTGGTCTTTCCCGGGGCCAAGGGGGTGTTCTCCTCCGAGGCCGCGGAGTATTGGGAGGCGCTGTTGGCGGCCCTGGACAGTTCTCGTTCGGCACAGGTGCGGGCCCTGGCGTTGACCCCGTTGATCGGGTGGACGCTGCCCCGGCTCGCGTCCGCCGACGAGGCCGATGAGGCCGAGTTGATGCGTCAGGTGCGCCAGTGGGGGCGGGTGTTGGCCAACGACGGGGTCAGTGCCCTGTTCGACACGGTCAGCGCCGACCGACGACTGCCCGAGCGGTTGTTGGGTTTCGAGGGCGGTGAGCGGTTGGTGACCGACCTGCGACACCTGGCCCAGTTGCTGCACCGGGCGCAACGTGATGAGCTTCTCGGCACGGCCGGGCTGCTGGCCTGGTTGCGCAATCTGCGGGCGATGGACCGCGAGGTCGACGAGGAACGCCGCCGGCTGGAGACCGACTCCGACGTGGTGCGGATCAGCACCGCGCACGGCGCCAAGGGGTTGGAGTACCCCCTGGTGTTTCTGCCCGACACCTGGGATCGCACCCCGATGTTGGACGTGTTGTCGTGTTACCACGACCGTCACGACGGCCGCTCCACCCGGATGCTGGACGTGGTGTACCCCTTCGGAGCCCTCGCCCAACAACACCGCGCGATGGCCGAGGACGAGGAGTTCGACGAGGACCTGCGGCTGTTCTACGTGGCCGCCACCCGGGCGGAGAACCAGGTCACCCTGTGGTGGGCCGACGTCAAGGACCGCACGACCTGCTCGCCGCTGCACCGAATGCTGTACACCCACCACGTACCCGGACGGGTGCCCGACCGCGAAGTGCGCCAGCGGGTCGACCCGCACCCCGACGGGTTGTCGCATCTGACCCGGGTCGGTGCCGATGTGCGGTTCTCGACGATTGGTGACACCGTGCTGGAGCCGGCGACCACCGAGACCGCCGGCGCCCTGATCGCCCGTCCGTTCACCCGGACGATCGACCGGCAGTGGCGACGCACCTCCTATTCGGGATTGACCGCACAGGCGCATGCCGCGGTGCCGAATGTCAGCAGCGAACCTCCGGTGTCGGGCACCGAGGACGAACCCGAGGCGATCGACCTGCCCGAACAACCGTCCCCGGTGGGCACCGGCATGGCCTCCCCGATGGCGCACCTGCCCAGCGGCACCCGATTCGGCACCCTGGTGCATGCGATCTTCGAGGACGTTGATTTCCGCGCCCCCGACCTCGCCGCCGAGGTGCACGGCCATTGCGCCCGGCTGCTGACCCGGATGCCGCTCGCCGACGTGGACGCAACCGGGCTCGCCGAGGCCCTGCTGCCGTCCTTGCTGACCCCGCTGGGTCCGCTGGCCGGGGGCCGGCGGCTGGCCGACATCAGCACCACCGACCGGCTGCCGGAGCTGGATTTCGACTACCCCCTGACCGGGGGCGACACCCCCTCGGGGCGGGCCACCCTCGGTGACGTGGCGGCACTGCTCACCGCCCACCTGCCCGCGGACGATCCGCTGGTCGAGTACCCGGCGATGCTGGCCGACCCGTTGCTGGCCGAGGAGTCGCTGCGGGGCTACCTGACCGGGTCGATCGATGCGGTGTTGCGGTTCACCGACGACGGGGGCCCGCGCTATGCGGTGGTCGACTACAAGACCAACTGGCTGGGGGCGCCCGGCACCGACCTGCTGGTCGACCACTACCATCCCCGGGCGATGGCCGAAGCGATGATGCGCAGCCACTACCCGCTGCAGGCGTTGCTGTACCAGGTGGGGTTGCATCGGTTCCTGCGCTGGCGCCAACCCGACTACCGCCCCGAGATCCATCTCGGTGGGGTGCTGTACCTGTTCGTGCGCGGCATGGCCGGCCCGGACACCCCGAGTGTCGACGGGGTGCCGCACGGGGTGTTCTCCTGGCGGCCGCCGGCCGAGCTGGTGTGTGAGCTGTCCGATCTGATCGCCGGAGGTCTGTGATGGGAATTCTGACCGACACCCCCGTCACCGCGGCCGATGCCGCGGTCGGGGCCCCGCCGCTGCTCGCGGAGTTCGCCGAGGCCGGGGTGCTGGAACACGCCGACATCCGGGTCGCGATGCGCTTCGGGCAGTTGCTGGGTGAGGTGGCCGAGCCGATGCTGCTGGCGCTGGCGCTGACCGTCCGGGCCCTGCGGCAGGGGTCGGTGTGCCTGGACCTGTTGACCGTGGCGGCCACCCCGCTGGACCTGCGGGAGGGGTTCACCGGTACCGATCTGCCCTGGCCCGAACCGACCGGGTGGCTGGCCGACATCGAAGCCTCACCGCTGACCACCCTCGGCCCGGACGCCGACGAGGGGCCACGGCCGTTGCGGCTGGTGGACGGGCTGCTGTACCTGGAACGGTACTGGTTGCAGGAGGAGGAGATCCGGCGTCGGCTGGTGGCCTACCGCAACGCCGCTCCCCCGGCACTGGACGAGGAGCGGCTGGCCGAGGGGGCGGCTGCGTTGTTCGACCGGGAAGGGTTGAAGCCCGACGAGGCCGACCGTCAACAGGTGGCGGCGATTCTCAGCAACGCCGACTGGTTGACCGTGATCGCCGGTGGCCCGGGCACCGGTAAGACCAGCACCGTGGCAAAACTGCTCGCCCTGATGTTCGCCCAGGCCGAGGAACCACCCCGGGTGGCGTTGGCGGCACCGACCGGCAAGGCCGCGGCCCGGTTGTCGGAGGCGGTGGCCGCCTCGGTGGCGAAGCTGCCCGAGCCCTGGCGGAGCTTGGTACCGCCGTTGCGGGCCGGCACCCTGCACAGCCTGCTGCAGATCTGGGGGTCGCTCAAACCGGCCCGGCGCAACGAAACCAACCCGCTGCCCCACGACGTGGTGATCGTCGACGAAACCTCGATGATGTCGCTGTCGCTGACCGACACCCTACTGCGGGCGGTGCGGCCACCGGCGGCCGACGGCAGCGGCACCCGCCTGGTGTTGATCGGGGATCCGAACCAGTTGACCTCGGTGGAGGCCGGGGCGGTGCTGGCCGACATCTGCGCCGCCGAACGGGCCGACTCGGCCCGGTTGACCGGCGTACTGGAACGCGTCGCCCCACGGGAGGCGGCCCTGTTCGGGCCGGTGTCGGGTCAGGTGGTCGAGCTGACCCACACCTGGCGGTTCCGGGGCCGGTTGCATCAGGTGGCCGAGGCAATCCGGGTGTCGGACGCGGATCGGGTGGTCGACCTGTTGACCGCCCCGGTGCTGGATCCGGGCACCGACAACGCCCGGCTGATCGACCTCGATGTCACCACCGCCACCCCGGCCGAGGTGCACGACCATGTGGTTGCCGCCGGACGGGCCCTGCGCACCGCCGCCGAGGCCGGTGACGCCGCCGGGGCCCTGTCGGCCCTGGAGGAGTACCGGCTGCTGTGCGCGCACCGGCACGGCCCCTTCGGGGTCAGCAGGTGGGGCCGGGAGATCGAGGGCTGGCTGGGCATTCGTCCCACCGACGGGGAGTGGTATCTGGGGCGTCCGGTGATGGTGACCCGCAACGATCGCGACTTCGGCCTGTTCAACGGTGACACCGGGGTGGTGATCGACACCGGGGACGGCCCCCGGGTGGTTTTCGAGGAGGACGGCACCCGCTGGGCGCCCGCCCTGTTGGACGGCCTGGTCACGGTGCATGCGATGACCATTCACAAGGCTCAGGGCTCCCAGTTCGGCCGGGTCGCGGTCGTGCTGCCCCCGGCGGATTCCCCGCTGCTGACCAAGGAGTTGCTCTACACCGCCGTCACCCGCGCCAAGCACGGCGTGGATGTGATCGGCACCGCCGATGCGGTACGGCTCGCCGTCGGACGACCCGCCAACCGGGCCAGTGGACTGCGGCCGCGGCTGCGGGAGAACCGCGGCTGAACCGCCGCGGACACGACGAAAAGTAGGGCGCCGGGCTGGGAGCGCCTGTCGGCGCGAGGCCGCTCGTGGCGGCTAAAGTTGGAGCCCGGGGCTACCGCAACCCGACGCACCCCCGAGCGTACGCGATCGACCCGGCGGACCCAAATGAAGCCCTCCGACAACTACCTGCCATGGACGAACGGCTGGTTTCACTTCGACGGAGCTCAGAACACGCGACACGGGCCTACGGCCCGGCTCAACGCCGCGATGGGCCGTCGGTTGAGCAGGCGCGAAGCGCCGTGTCGAAACCAGGCCCAACACGTGTCGGCGGGATCTCACTCGAGCCGAGTGACCGCGACGCCCCAACAGGTGGGCTATTCGAGGGAGTCGGTGCGCCAGAGTTTGGCGCAAACGGCGAGGTCGTTGGCGAGGCGTTGCAGGCGGCCGGCGTTGCCGAGGTCGTCGGAGTCGCGGGCGAGGTCGGCGCGTCCGGACACCACCACGTGGCAGAAGGCCGAGGCGCGCTCCAGGGCCATCGCGAAATCACCGGTGAACGCCCCGCGCAGGATGTCGTCGGCGACCCGGCGCACCTCGTCGGGGCC
>JAAYAO010000343.1 GCA_012719335.1 Propionibacterium sp.
GAAGGCCACCGGCCTGCCGTCCACCGGCAACTGAGCTGAGGTAACCGAAGGGAGCCCTTCCCCGCTCCCACCGCACACCTGAAGCGGCCCGCCACCATCGGTGGCGGGCCGCTTCAGGTGTCCGTACGGGGTTCAGCCCTGCGGTTTCAGCAACGGGAAGAGGATGGTTTCGCGGATCCCGACATTGGTGAACAGCATCACCAGCCGGTCCACGCCCAACCCCAGCCCACCCATCGGCGGGGCGCCGAGTTCCAGGGCGGCCAGGAAGTCGTCGTCCAACTGCATCGCCTCGGGGTCACCGGCGGCCGCCGCCAACGACTGGGCGGTGAGCCGTTCGCGCTGGATCACCGGGTCGATCAACTCGGTGAACCCGGTGCCGCGCTCCATGCCGCCGATGATCAGATCCCAGGCCTCGATCAGGTTCGGGTCGGAACGGTGCTGGCGGGCCAGCGGCTGGGCGGCCGGCGGATAGTCGCAGACGAAGGTGGGCTGCAACAGATGCGGTTCGACCAGGTCACCGAACAACTCGATGACCAACTTCTGATCCGACCAGGCCGGGTCGTACTCGACCTCGTGGGCATCGGCGATCCGCTGCAGATCGGCCAGGGAGGTGTCCGGGGTGATCTCCTCACCGACCGCCTCCGACAACCCCGGGTAGACCCCGAGCCAGCGCCATTCGCCGTCCAGATCGATCACCCCGTCGGCGGTCTCGATCTGCCGGGAACCGAGCAGGTCGGCCACGTCCACGATGATCTGCTGGATCAGGGCGGCGATGGTGCGCTGGTCGCCCCAGGCCTGGTAGGCCTCCAGCATCGTGAACTCCGCCGAGTGGGTCGAATCGATCCCCTCGTTGCGGAAGATGCGGCCGATCTCGTAGACCTTGTCGGCGCCGCCGACCATCGTCCGCTTCAGGTACATCTCCAACGCGATCCGCAGCGTCATGTCGATGTCGAAGGCGTTCAGGTGGGTGTGGAAGGGTCGGGCCGCCGCGCCACCGTGAATCAACTGCAGCACCGGCGTTTCCACCTCCAGGTAGCCCTCCCGGTGCAGCGTCTCGCGCATCGACCGGGTGATCGCCGCCCGGGTGCGCAACAGCGCGCGGGCCTCCGGACGGGCGGTCAGGTCGGCGTGCCGTTGCCGCACCCGGGATTCCTCGGAGAGCTCGTGGTGCAGGGTCGGCAGCGGACGCAAGGCCTTGGACGCCATCTGCCAGCGGGTCGCCATCACCGACAACTCACCGCGCTTGGAGCAGATCACCCGTCCCTCGACGAAGATGTGGTCGCCCAGGTCGACATCGCTCTTCCAGGCCGCCAGGGAATCCTCACCGACCTCGGCCAGCGAGATCATCACCTGCAGCCGCACCCCGTCGTGCTCGGGGGTGAACCCGCCCTGCAGGGTCGCGAAGCACAGCTTGCCGGTGTTGCGCAGGAACACCACCCGGCCGGCCACCCCGACCACCTGATCGGTTTCCTCACCGGCCGCCAGGTGACCCCAGGTTTCGCGGACCTCGGCCAGGGAATGGGTGCGGTCGACCGACACCGCGTACGGCTCGGTCCCCTCGCTCAGCAGGCGAGCCCGCTTCTCCAGGCGAATGCGGAGCTGTTCGGGCAGGTCGGAAGCATCAACATCGGTCACGGGCAACAGGTTAGCCCCTCGGTTGAGCCCATCGCCCGGCTCGCCGGTTGAGCTCGTGGAAACCTGGGCGGAGTTGCGTCGGTTGAGCCTGTCGAAACCAGCAACTCCCGGGTTCGGTGACGGAAACCTCGAGCCTGGGGCGCGCCGCGGCCAATATGGCTTCGACGATGCCCAGTCTTGCGGTCTCAGTCACGGTGGTGGGTTTGAGGGGATTCGCGGGGTGGGGTGTGGCCTGGTTTCGACTGTGCCGCGCCGCGCTCCACCGACGGGCGGGGTGTTGCGTCGGTGGAGCTTGTCGAAACCAGCAACACCGCTCAGGTTCGGGATGCCCGCCCGGGGCCGTACCCTGAACGGGTGAGCCCAGAAGTGATCGTCTCCATCATCACCGGCCTGTTGCTGATCGTCGGGGTGGTCGGCATCGTCGTCCCCGTGCTGCCGGGCAGCATCACCATCCTGGGCGGCCTGTTGCTCTGGGCGATCGTGGTCGGTGGCCCCACCGGCTGGGTGGTCTTCGCGGTCGGTGGGTTGCTGGTGCTGGCCGGGATGGCCGCCACCTATGTGCTCACCGGACGCACCCTGAAACGGCATCGGATCCCGAATCGTTCGGTGATCATCGGCCTGGTCGCCGGCATCGTGGGCATGTTCCTGTTGCCCGGCTTCGGGCTGCTGATCGGCTTCGTGGTCGGGCTGTTCGTGGCCGAGTACCTGCGGGTGCGTGATGTTCAGGTGGCGCTGCGGACGTCCTGGCAGGCGATCAAGGCCACCGGGTTCGGCATGTTGGTCGAACTGACCTGCGCGACCCTGGCGGTCACCACCTGGGTGATCGGACTGTTCGTCCACTTCTCCTGAACCGGGTCAGGACGTCGCCAGCGGACGGGCATAGGTGAGTTCGGTGCTGCGCTCGAACGGCGGCACCTCCACATGGCGTTCGGGTTTCACCGAATAGCCCAACCCGTAGGCGGCCACGTACTGCTGGTAGATCCGAATCGGTTCGGACGAATCCAGCGCCGCCTGCAGCAGCACCGGGTCGCCGATGGCGGTGATCCGGTAGGGCGGGGCATAGGGGATGCCGTGCAGCACCACCGTGTTGCCGACGCACTTCACCCCGGTGGTCGCGATCACCCGCTGTCCCTGGATCGTCATAGCCTCGGCACCGCCCGACCACAGGGCGTTCACCACGGCCTGGATGTCCTGCTGGTGCACCACCAACAGGTCGTCGTCCACGCCCGGCATCTCCAACGAATCGGGGGCGTCGTCCAGGGTGACGGTGATTCCCGGGCCACGCATCGCGACCATGCCCGCCCGGTCACCGGCCTCGGTCAACCCGGGCACCTCGCCGGGCTGCTTGCTCCGGGTCAGCTCGTCCACCTCGTGCTGCACTTCGCTGACCCGGGCGGCCAACTGGTTGTTGCGGGCCGATTCGGCGGCCAGCAGGTCGATCAGTTCGGTGTTGCGGTCCGGCCGCAGGTCGTCGCCGCGGGAGGTGAGGGCGCTGATCGCGATCATCGCCCCGGCCAGGGCCAGCACCGCGAACGTCATCCAACGTCCGGTGCGGGGCCGGCGGGGCTGATTCTCGGTCACGGTTTCCCTCGGGTGCTTGGGAGATCAACGGGTCAGTCGTTAGGCTACCCGGGACGTGACAATCGTTGCGCCGGTGAAAAGGAGTGGGCGTGCCCGAATCGAAGGTCCGCAAGGGTGCCGCAGCCAAGAAGAAGCTGAAGCGGCAGAACCAGTTGGTCGAGCAGCGCGAAGAGCACAAGCGCATCGCTCCCGACGCCGGCAGCGGAAAATGGGTGGTGCCCGCGTTCGTCGCCTGCGGCCTGATCGGGGTCGCCTGGCTGGTCGTGTACTACCTGGCCGGCAACTCCGTGCCCGGGATGAGCTCCCTGGGCGACTGGAACATTCTGATCGGCATGGGCCTGATGGCCGCTGCCTTCGTGATCGCCACCTTCTGGAAGTAACGCCCGCGGGACGGTCCGACCGCGGCCCGTCCACCGGCCGCATCCCTCGGGCGTGAACCCGGACGGGCTCAGCCGGCCGACATCAGCGGGCTCAGCCCGGCGGCACGGGCCGGGGCGTCCGCATCGCCGCAGACCGCCAACCAGTTGGCGAGCATCTGGTAACCACCCTCGGTGAGCACCGATTCGGGATGGAACTGCACCGCCTCGACGGGCAGGTCGCGGTGCCGTACCCCCATCACCAGATCCTCCCGGGAGCCGTCCTCGGCGACCACCCAGGAGGTCACCACCAGGTCGTCCGGCACCTCCACCGCCACCAACGAGTGGTAGCGGGTTGCGGTCATCGGGTTCGGCAGGCCACGAAACACCCCGGCCCCGTCATGGCCGATCGGTGAGGTCTTGCCGTGCCGCAACTCCGGGGCCCGGTCGACCCGGCCACCGAAGGCCACACAGATCGACTGCAAACCGAGGCAGACCCCGAAGATCGGTACCGTGCCGGCCAGGTCGCGGGTCACCTCGATGCAGACCCCGGCGTCCGCGGGGGCTCCCGGGCCGGGAGACAACAGGATGCCGTCGTAGCCCCGGTGCCAGCCCGGCTCGGTGAAGCGCGGGTCGTCGTTGCGCCACACCTCCACCTCGGCGCCGATCTGGGCGAGGTACTGCACCAGGTTGTAGACGAACGAGTCGTAGTTGTCGATCACCAGGATGCGGGTCATCTCATGCCTCCGGCTCGATCAGGGCCTGGACTGGCCGGGTGGAGTTCCGCCCGGAGGGCCACCGCCCCCGCCGGGGCCACCGCCCTCACCGGGTGACTCCTCATCCTCCGGGGGCTCCTCCTCCTGCTGCCGCGGAATCGCCAGCACCACCTCGACCTCGCTGCCCTTCTCGA
Organism: Propionibacterium sp.; assembly: GCA_012719335.1. Classification (GTDB taxonomy): domain Bacteria; phylum Actinomycetota; class Actinomycetes; order Propionibacteriales; family Propionibacteriaceae; genus JAAYAO01. Next base: position 4,483 of record JAAYAO010000343.1, read on the forward strand.
CCTCGCTGCCGGCCTCGGGTTGGGTGCGGATCACCGTGCCCGCGGGGGAGTCGCTTTCCTCCTCGACCCACTTCACCGTCAGCCCCAACTCGTCGGCCTGCCCCTGTACCGCGTTACGGGTTTGGCCGATCCAATTCGGGACGGTGGTGGTCGTGGACTCCTTGGCCAGCACCACCTTCACCGCGCTGCCCTTCTCCACCTCGGTGCCCCCGCTGGGTTCGGTGCGGATCACGGTGCCGGCCGGGGAGTCGCTCTCCTCGTCGCTGAACGACACCTCGAGACCCACCTCACCGGCGTCGGCCTCGACCTCTGCCCGGTTCTTGCCGAGCCAGTTCGGCACGGTGGTCACGCCGGTGGCGTAGGTCACGGTGAACTCGGTGTCCTTGGTCACCGATCCGCTGGACGGGTCGACCGACAGCACCTCGTCCTTGGCCGCCTCGGCGGGTTCGCTGCCGGCGGGCACCTCGTTGATGTTGCTGAACCCCGCGTCGGTGAGGATCTCGCGCACTTCGTCGCGGGATTTGCCCACCAGACCACTCGGCACCTCGATCGTCTCCGGGCCGACGTTGACGGTGATGGTGACGGTCGAGCCGACCTCGGCCTCCTGCTGGGCCGGTGGATCCTGATCGATCACCTGCCCCACCGAGGAATCGTCCGCCTGCTGAACCTGCTGGACCTCCACCTCCAGGCCGACCCCTTCCAGGGTGTTGGTGGCCTGTTGCTCGGTCTGCCCGATCACCCCGGGCACCGCGACCAGTTCGGGCGGGGGCGGTTCGGCCGGACGGGTGAACTGGTAGATCGCGAACGCCAAACCGGCGATCAGCAGGGCGGCCAGAATGCCCAGCCCCACCCACAACCCGGTGCGGCTCTTCTCCTCGTCCTCGTCCTCGTCGAGATCCTCCTCGATCTCGGTTTCGGTGACCACCGGGGCGGGCGGCGGGGTCGCCACCCGGGTCGGTTCGGGTTCGGGCACCGGCACCACCGCCGCCGTGGGCAGCGCGGTGGTGACCGCCTCACCGGCCAACACCCGGGCGATGTCGTCGCGCATCTCACGGGCACTCTGGTAGCGGTCGGCCGGGTCCTTGGCCAACGACTTCAACACCACGGCATCGATCGACGGGCTGATCACCGGGTCGATCTCGCTGGGCGCGACCGGCTCCTCGCGGACGTGCTGGTAGGCCACCGACACCGGTGAATCGCCCACGAAGGGGGGACGTCCGGTGAGCAGCTCGAAGAGCAGGCAGCCGGCCGAGTACAGGTCGGAGCGGGCGTCCACCTTCTCACCCCGGGCCTGTTCGGGGGACAGGTATTGCGCGGTGCCGATCACCGCCGCGGTCTGGGTCATCGTCGCCGAGGTGTCGGCCACCGCCCGGGCGATCCCGAAGTCCATCACCTTGACCTGGCCGGAGGGGGTGAGCATCACGTTCGCGGGTTTGATGTCGCGGTGGATGATGCCGGCGCGGTGGGAGTAGTCCAGCGCGTCCAACACCCCCTGGGACAGTTCCAGGGCGCGTTCGGGCAGAATCTTGCGGCCCTGCCGCAGAATGTCGCGCAGGGTGTGGCCCTCGACCAGTTCCATCACGATGTAGGGCACCGACACCCCGGTTCCCGGGTCGGGCTCCTCGCCGGTGTCGTACACCGACACGATGTTCGGGTGGTTCAGCCCGGCGGCCGACTGGGCCTCACGCCGGAACCGGGCCTGGAAGGTGGAGTCACCGGCCAGGTCGACGCGCAGCCGTTTGACCGCGACCTGGCGGCCCAGGCGGGTGTCCAACGCCCGGCGGACCTCGGCCATGCCTCCTCTGCCGAGTTGGTCCCCGACCTCATAGCGGCCGCCCAACACTGTGGGTTCGGTCATCGGGCTTCCTTCCTCGGTTGTGGCGTTGACATTGCATGGTACCGGCGGTTCACAGCAGCAGCTCCTGGATCAGGGCGCGGGCGATGGGCGCGGCCAGGCGCCCCCCGGCGATGTCGTTGCGGGGAATGTCGGCCTCCTCGATGAACACCGCGACCGCGACCGTGCGGCCGTCCAGTTCGCCGAAGGCGACGAACCAGGCATAGGGCGGACGCTCCGGTGCCGACTGTGCGGTGCCGGTCTTGCCGCCGACCCGCACCCCCGACAGTTGGGCGTTCGTGCCGGTGCCGACCTCCACCACGTTCACCATCATGTCCTGCAGGGCACGGGCATTCTGGGTGGTCATCGCCCGCGGCATCTCGCGCGGCTGGTGGGTGTACAGCGGCTGCAGGTTGGGGGCGCGCACCGCGTTCACCACGTACGGCTCCATCACCACCCCGTCGTTGGCGATACCGGCGGCGATCATCGCCATCTGCAGCGGGCTGGTTGCGACCTCGTACTGACCGATCGCGCTCATCGCCAACTGGGCGTCGTCCACCTCGTCGGGAAAGCGGCTGGCGACCGCGTCCAGATCCGGCAACGGCTCACTGCCGACGCCGAACTTGGCGGCCTGCTCGCGCAGCGCGTCGTCACCCAGCTCCAGACCGATGTTGGCGAAGGCGGTGTTGCAGGAGGTCTGCAGGGCCTTGTCGATGCTGACCCTGGTGCCCCCGCAGTTGGTGGAGTTGCCCAACTGGGTGTTGGTGTTCGGCAGGGTCATCGTCTCGGGGGAGTCGACCTCGGTACCGGGCTCCATGCCGTTCTCGAGCGCCGCGGCGGCGGTGACCAGTTTGAACACCGACCCGGGCGGGTAGATCTCCCGGGCGGCCCGGTTCGCCATCGGACGGGCCGGGTCGTCGGCCAGTTGACGGTAGTTCTCGTCGGCGACGGCGATGTCGTGGCCGGCGATCAGGTTCGGGTCGTAGCTGGGGTGCGTGACCATCGCCAGGACGGCGCCGGTGTCGGCGTCCAGGGCGACGACCGCGCCCTTGCGGTTGCCGAGCTGTTCGGCAGCGAGTTGTTGGGCGCTGGGCACAATGGTGGTCTCGACGCTGGCACCCTGCGGTTTGCGTCCGGTGACCATGTCGACCATCCGGCGCACGAACAGTGACGACGCGGTGCCGGCCAGTTCCTCGGTGTAGGCGGCTTCCAGGCCGACCGAGGCGTGGTCGTAGGAGAAGTAGCCGGTGACCGGGGCGTACAGGGCGCCGTGGGGGTAGGTGCGTTGGTAGGCGAACCGGGAGTCGACTTGTACCGATTCGGCGATCGGTTGCCCGCCGGCGAAGATCGGACCGCGGTCCTGGGCGAACTCGGCGTCGCGGGCCCGGCGGTTCATCGGGTGGGCGTTCAGACCCGGCGCCTGGAAGACCGCGACCTGGGTGACGTTGATCAGCAGCGCCAGGAACATGATCATGGCGACGACGGCAATGCGGCGAATCGGGACGTTCATGAGCTCGTCCTCGACACGATCTGGGTGGTGTCACCGGCCAGGTCGGCCGAGGTGGCCACCGCCACCGGTTTGCGGGCGTGGTGCGAGACCACCATCAGCAGCGCGATGATCACCCAGTTCGCGATCAGCGACGACCCACCCTGCGACATGAAGGGGGTGGTCAGACCGGTCAACGGCAGCAGCCGGGTGACCCCGCCGATGATGATGAACACCTGCAGGGCGAAGGTGAACGACAACCCGGCGGCGAGCAGTTTGCCGAAGTCGTCCTTGGCCGCCAGGGCGGTGCGCAGGCCCCGGGCCACGATCACCCCGTACAACACGATCACCGCCAGCAGCCCGACGATGCCCAGTTCCTCACCGATCGCCGCGGCGATCATGTCCGACTTGGCGAAGGTGGTCAGGCCGGGCCGGCCCATGCCCAGGCCGGTGCCCAGCAGGCCGCCCCAGGCCAACCCGAACTGGGCGTTGATCACCTGCCGGTTGCCGTCGAAGTCGGAGAACGGGTCCAACCAGGAGCTGAACCGGCGGGTGATGTGGCTGAACTGGTCGACCCCGGCCTCGGCCATGAAGTACACCGCCAGGGCGCCGCCGATGAACAACAGGGCACCGAGAATCGCCCAGCCCGGACGTTCGGTGGAGACGTACAGCATCACCACGAACAGGCCGAAGAACAGCAGCGAGGTGCCGAGGTCCTTCTGGAACACCAGCACGATCAGGCTGGCCGCCCACATCAGCAGGATCGGGCCCAGGTCGCGGGCCCGGGGCAGGTCGATGCCCAGGATCCGTTTGCCGGCCAGTGCGAGCACGTCGCGTTTCTCGACCAGGTAGGACGCGAACGCCAGGGTCAGCACGACCTTGGCGACTTCGGCGGGCTGGAAACTGAACGGGCCGACCGAGATCCAAATCCGGGCGCCGTAGATCTCGGTGCCGATGAACGGCAGCAGCGGCAGCAGCATCAACCCCATGCCGGCCAGGAACAGTGAATAGGTGAACCCCTGCAGCGGACGGTGATCGCGCAACAGCACCAACACCATGATGAACAACATGATGCCCAGCACCGCCCACAACAGTTGCCGTTCGGCATCGTGGGTGACCGGGTCGTTGATCAGGTCGATGCGGTGGATCATCACCAGCCCGAAGCCGTGCAGGGCGATCACCACCGGCAGGAACACCGGGTCGGCGTAGGGCAGCCACCAGCGCACCATGATGTTGAGCACCACCGGCAGGATCAGCCAGATCGCTGCCACCAGCGGCAGGTTGGCCGGCAGGGCGCCGCTCATGTTCAGGTGCAGCGCGGTGTAACAGGCCAGCCCCACACCGGCAGCCAGCAGCAACATCAGCAACTCAATGTTGCGACGTTTGCGATACACCACCACCGAATCGGGCATCAGCAGTCGTTCTCGTCGAAGTACGGCGGCAGGTCACCGTCGTCGGGTTCGGTGGTGGGGGAGCCGGTGGCGTCCGGGCTCGGCGAGGCCGGCCCGGGGGAGGGGGAGGCGGACGGGTCCGGGGATGCGGTGCCGGGGGTCTGCCGCACCGTCGGCCCGGCCGGGGTGCCCGACGGCGACGGTGAGGGTGTGGGAGTGGTGTCGGGGGTCGGTTCCGGCGTCGGGGTGCGTTCGCGCTGGGCGCGCACCTCCCGGCAGAACTCGGCCGCGCTGCGCAGTTCCCGGACGGTCGCGCGCGCCCCGTCCAGGTTGTCGGCGGTGATTCCGCCGGCCAACTGGTCCCGGAAGCGATTCGGCAGGTCGGCGATCGCGATGTCGTAGGACTCGTGCAACTCGTGCAGGCGGTAGCTGCCGAACCGTTCGTTCAGGCCCCGGTAGATGCCCACCTGGTCGCGGTCGGGGGCGACGAAATACTGGGTGCGGGCCCAGGCGTAGGTGCCGCCGGCGGCGCCGCCGAGCACCAACAGGACGGCCAGCAGTACCAGCAGCGCGCGACCCCACCGGTTGCGCCGCGACGGAGCCCGGCGCGGGGCGTAGCGTTCCTCCTCGGCATCCCCCCGGCGCTTCGGTGCCGGGGCGGCCGGCACCGGGTTGCCGTGTTCGTCCACGGTGGGGGGTGGGCCGGGCCGGTCATCGCCCAGATCGACCTTCGGACGCACCCCGACCGCGGGAATCTCGCGTTCGTTCGCGGCCCCCAGGACGACCGGCTCGATACCGACCGCAGCGGTCTCGTCGACCAGGTCGGCGAGGATGATGGTGATGTTGTCGGAGCCACCGGCCAGGTGGGCGTCCTTGACCAGGGCGGCCATCGCCTCGTCCGCGTCGGGTTCGCGCAGCCGGTCGGCCAGCACCTCGTCGGGGACGAAACCGCACAACCCGTCGGAACACACCAGCAGCCGGTCACCGGGCTCGGCATCGTGCAGGGCCAGATCCGGGTCGTACTGCGGCTGGCCGTTCAGCACCCGCAGCAGCAGTGACCGGTGCGGGTGGTAGTTGGCCTCCTCCTCGGTCAGCCGTCCCTCGTCGACCAGCGACTGCACCCAGGAATGGTCGTGGGTCAGCCGATGCAGGGTTTCGTCGCGCCACAGGTAGGCGCGGGAGTCACCGATGTGGGCGACCGCGTACTGCTGATCGGCCAGCATCACCGCCGACACGGTGGTGCCCATGCCGTCCAGGGCATGGTCGTCGGCGATCAGGTCGGCCAGCCGGTCATTGGCCCGGCTGATCGCCCCGGCCAGCAACACCAGGGCCTGTTCCCCGGGGGTGCCTTCGCGCTCCGGATCGTCCTCGGCATCGGCCCACGGGTTCGCCGAGTCGGTCTCCCCGGTAGTGGCCCCGGTCCCGGCGTCGGCGGGCGCGTCGTCGTCCGTGGCCTCGGTCTCGGGCTCGGGCGCCTGCTCGACGTCGGCGGGGGTGTCGTCGGCCTCGGGGGGTTCGATGCGGCGGATCCGGTCGATCGCGGCGGCCGAGGCCAGGTCACCGGCGGCGGCGCCGCCCATCCCGTCGGCCACCACCAGCAGCGTGTCGGTGGCATACCCCGAATCCTGATTGTTCTTGCGCACCAACCCGATCTCGGAGTGGGCCACGAACTTGAACCGCCACGCCATCTCAGGCCTCGAGTTTCATCGTGGTGCGGCCGATCCGCACCGTGTCCTCGGGGCCGATCAGGGTGGGGACGGTGATGCGTTGACCGTTGACGTAGGTGCCGTTGGTCGAACCCAGATCCTCGATGAACCAGCCGTCGACACTGTTGTCGACGCGGGCGTGGCGGGTCGAGACGTAATCGTCGTCGTCCAGCAGAATCAGGCAGTCGCTGTTGCGCCCGATCAGGATCGGGGCGGCGCTGAGTTCGGCGCGCTGACCGGTGCCGGCACCGTTGGTGACGACCAGGCCGGTGGCCCGGTTCTTGCGGCCGCGGCGCTTGCGGGGGCGTCCCGAACCCCGGGGCGGCTCGATCTCGGCCAGATCGGAGCGCGGCACGGTGCGTCCGAACAGGTCGGTACGAATCACCCCGCCGATCGACAGGATGAACACCCAGATCAGCGCCAGGAGCAGCACCTTCAGTGCCGTGACGGCCAGTTCACTCATCACGCTCCCGCAGGTGCGTGGACCAGCATCCGGGTCGAACCGATCTCGATGCGGGAGCCCTCGTGCAGGTCGACCCGTTCGACCCGCTGCCCGTCGACGGTGATGCCGTTGGTGGAGCCCAGGTCGACGATCTCGATCCGCAGTCGGCCGTCGGTCTCGCCCACCTCGATCCGGGCGTGCTCGCGGGAGATGCCGGGGTCGTTGACCCGCAGGTCGGCGCCGGAACCGCGGCCGATGGTGAATCCGGGCGGGGTGAGCGGGTGCCGCATGCCGTTGACCTCGAGCACCAGCCGGGACCGCTGCGCGGCCGGGTCGGGGGTGCCCGAGACCCCGGCGACGGCTTCGGATGCGACGGTGAATCGCCCGGTGGGCAACTGCTCGTCGTACTCGAAATGGATCATGATCGGACCGTTGAAGACATAGCCGTTGCGGTTGGCGTGCGCCCGCAGCTCGGGAATGATCTCGCTGGTCAGCGTTTTGCCGTACGGGGTCAACCGATCGTAGTCGGCCGGTGACAGCCCGACGATGAACTCGTTGGGCACCAACCGGCGGTCGCGGGACAGCAGCCGTGCCTCGGCGTCCAGTTCGCGGGTCAGTCGAGCTGCGATCTCCACCGGTTCGACCGCACCCTTGAAGGCGCGCGCGAAGACGCCACTGACGGCCCCTTCCAGGCGTTTCTCGAACTTGTCGAAAACCCCCATGGCCCCTCCTTCTCGCAGGTATCCGCACTGAATCTTATGCGCCAACGGCCCTCCGGTGCCCAATCGAGCCCGTCGGTGTGGTCACGTTCGGGTTGCGGCAACCGTTCCCGGCGCGGGCGGGCACGGCCCGTCGAATCGCTCGGTGTGCCTGCCCTGGTGGGGATCCGGGGTGATTCGCTGGGTCGTGGGTGGGGTCGGGCTCCCGATCGGCGACGACACAGGGCAGACTGGTTCGACGAGTGGGGAGGACGCGATGAACGAAGCGGGCCCGATGCCGTGTCCCAACTGTGGCACCCGTACCGAGGCGAATGCTGCCGCCTGCCCACGATGTGGGTTGCCCCGCAACAACCCCGTTTTCGGCCCGGACAACACCTATTTGGGGACGTCTTTCGCGCCGGTGCGGCAGGCCCGCCCGGTGCCACCGGCCGGCCCGCCGCGCGGCGCCGGACACACCCCGGCAACCCTGACCCAGCCCGTCCCGCCGCCACCGGCGATCGGCCCGGAGCAGGACACCCGGCGCGGTGGTAGGCGCACGCTGGCGATCATTCTGGGCGCGGTCGTGGTGATCGTCCTCGGGGTGGCGGCCGGCCTGATCATCACCAACCTGCCGTCCGGGCAGGACGCCGACCTGGCCGTCCCGGCCAGCCGATCGGCCGCACCGACCAGCGCGTCCCCCTCGGCCGGCACCGAACCGAGCCCTACCCCCACCGCTGCGCCGAGTACGAGTGAGCCGGCCACCCCCACACCGACGAGCAGCCCGCGCAGTGCCGGGCCGGTGGAGGAGCCGACCACCCGGGCGCCCTCCCCGGCGACGGTCCCCGATCCGACCACCCAGGCACCGCCGCCGCGTCGCGGCCCGGCCGACAATCGGCCGATCACGGGCACCGAGACCTACGTGGTGCCCGGCTCCGGTGCCAGTTGCGTCGGCCCGGCCGGTTGGAGCACCCAGGACTACCAGGGCGGTCACCAGTGGTACAGCGGCGCCGGCGAGGTGCTGTGCGGCTCGATCAACGGCGGCACCGACCGGGTGCGGTCGATGGTCGAGGACGAATGGGCGCGTACCTGGGAGGTCACCTTCAGCGACGGCGATGCCCGCCAGTACCGCGCCAGTGGTTACACCGACGACGGCCGGATCTTCTGGCTGGGGGCGAAGAACCGCTCCGGCTCGTCCGAAACCGTGATGACGTACTGGATTTATCCCCGGGCCGACAAGGGTGATTACGACGTCTACATCGAGCAGGCCTGGCAGCAGTTGAGCCCGCCCTGACGGACCTCCCGCGACGAATAGGAGAGCCCTCACGCCTTGTGCTAGGGTATCCCGGTTGGTTCACGCGAGTGAGCCCACGCGCGAGTGGCGGAACGGCAGACGCGCTGGCTTCAGGTGCCAGTGTCCCTTGGGACGTGGAGGTTCAAATCCTCTCTCGCGCACAATCGAGCAAGACCCCGGTTTCCAGGTAGATCCCGTAGGAAACCGGGGTTTCGTGCGTTCTGGGAGAGTGTTCGCAACCGGGCCGAACTCTGCCGCTGGGAGCGTCCGTCTCGTCGGAATGTTGCTACCTGTTGCGGAGCGCGCGCTTGCCTTTCGCCTCGGTCGCCCTCGGGTGACCCATCGCAGCGAGCGTCAGCCATACGATCCGCCGGTCGGGGTCGACGCAATACCAGAGTCGTGTCGGTTGAGCCTGTAGGCGCCAGCGTGCATTCCGGCGGCGTCGGTTGAGCTTGTCGAAACCAGGGCGGACATCTCGGTCTTCAGTGGCCCGTGCATACCGCGCAGCTGACGGCGATCATCCGGCCCACGATGAATCGGGCCTCGTTGCGATGGCATGAACGCGTCTGACGCATCATGGGGGACAGGGGATCGGCTTCCACGTCTTGCCGCCCGGCGCGTACTCCCGGCAACCGGTGTACCCGTCGGTGCCACCACTACCGCTGCCTTCTCGTTCTGTTGAGGGCGGCGGGGCGGGATCCTTGGGCGCTTCTGGCACGGGGGCGCTGCGTCCTCGGTTGCCGCTGTCCTGAGCGGTGCCGGAATCCTTCGGCTCCTCCGGGGGAGGTTGTTTTTTCCGCGGAGGCTGTTTGTCCGGCGCTGAGGTGCGCTCCTTGGTGGTCGTCCTGGGTGGTTCGACTACTCGATGCTGTCGGTCCAGTTGCTGGTGGTGGGCTTTGGCCGACGCGAGGAAATCGGGGAACAAGTCCACCGTCTTGCCGGCTGCCTGCAACGAGGCAAGCAGTTCGGTCCGGTGGCTCTCGGAACCCGAGGTGTCGTCGACGGCCAGGACGAAGAGGGCGTCCTCGCCTTCCCATCCGCATCCGCTTGAATCGCCCATTTCTGCCGGAGTGGTCTTCCGGTACCACTGTTCTGCGGGGTGCCACTGGTACCCGTCCCGGCTGTCGTAGC
>JAAYAO010000344.1 GCA_012719335.1 Propionibacterium sp.
ACAGGCTTCTGATCAAGCCACCGTGGTGGGTGCCCAGGGCCGGCACCGGCACCCCATCGATAAACCCTCAGATCGCGTCCAAGACACCCCGCAGGGGTCAGTCGGTTGACGAGAAAGATCCATCAACGAGGAACCAGTACCAACCCTGTCAGCCAGTCACCCGGACCAACTACCCCCACACTTACAGTCGGTTGAGCCGGGCCCCGTGCGGGCCCGAGTCGAAACCAGTCTCCTGTCCCGGGGGTTGATGACTGAAGTCGCGAGGATGGGCCGGGCCACGGCCATTATGGCTTCGGTGCCCGTCATGCTTGCGTTTTCAGTCACGACGGCAGCATGCCCGGGGGTGGGCCGGCCGACGCGGCGTTGCTGCGGGGTTATCCGGAGCCGCGCACCAGCATGGTGGCGGCTTGGGCGCGACTGGTCGCGCCGAGCTTCTTCAGCACCTGCTCGACGTGTCCTTCGGCGGTGCGGATCGAGATGGTCAGGGCGCCGGCGATGTCCTTGTTCGACATCCCGCGGGCCAGCAGGCCGGCCACTTCGGCCTCGCGTTTGGTCAACCGGACGCCGGGCAGGGGTTCGCGGCCGGGGGCCGGGGGAGTGATCACCAACGCGGCGAGCTCGTCCCGGGCCCAGCGCACCACCTCGGCCAGGTCACGGCCGTTGCCCTCGAGCTCCTGCATCCGGTGCCATTCGTCCTCACCCAGGGCACGCTGAATCGCCATCCGGGCCGCGCCGGCATCACCGGCCATCCCGGGGCCGAAGGACGAGATCCGGGTACCCATCGACCGCCAGAGGGCATCGGCGGCGGCATGGAACCCGCCGGCCCGCGGGAAATCCTCGCAGGCCACCGCCACACTCGACAACAACAACAAGGTGTGCGCGATGCAGATCGCATCCTCGAACTCGTCCTGCAGGGCCAGGGCGGTGTCCGCCGCGGTCAGCGCACCTGCGAGGTCACCCGCATGGTGCAGCGCCACACCCCGCACCCAGTACCCGTAGGCCCGGCACCACTGTTCGCCGTTGGCCTCGCTGAGCGCAATCAGTTCGGTCTGGGATTCCAACGCCCCCGGCAGGTCGCCGGAATAGATCTGACACAACCCGTACTGGAACAGCGCCGTTTGCCAGGCGGCCTCGTCGCCGGCGGCGCGGAAGGTCTCGATCGCCGCCCGGTACCGGTCGGCACCCTGGGCCGGCCAGCCGTGGAAGAGCAGCGACAGGCCCGTCCAATGATCGAAGTGGGCGCGCAACATGGCGTCGTCGAGTTCCTCGGCCAGCACCTCGAGCTCACCGAGATAGGCGTCGCCCTGACTGTGATCGCCCTGGATCAGACAGACCCAGGCGGCCACCCACAGGGCCTCGCCGCGAATCCGGCCGGTGACCTCCTCGGTGGCCAGAATCCGGTCGATCCGGTAGCGCCCGTCGGACAGGAAACGGCCGCTGACCCACTGATAGCGCAGGGACGAGGCGAGTTCTGCGGCCCGCGGACGCTCCTCGGGCACCGACAACGACCACTCCAGCGCGACCATGATGTTGGCCCGTTCGGTGCGCATCGAACACATGCTCCGGGCCTGCAACGGGCCGGACCAACTGCTCACCATGTCGCGCGCCCGCTGCACGTAGTGGTCGCGGTGGCGCAGCCGCACCTCGTCCCATTCGCCGGCCTCCTCCGAGCGCCGCACCCCGTACTCGCGGATGGTCACCAGCATCCGGTACCGCATCCCGGTGCCGGTCGGTTGGGCGTTGACGATCGACTTCGAGACGAGGTTGTCGAGCAGATCGGCGACCAGGCCGGCGTCGAGTTCACCGAAGCCGCACACGGTTTCGGCCGCGGTCAGGTCGCAGCCGTCGAGGAAGACCGACATCCGGGTCCACAACAACTGCTCGTCGGGGGTGCACAGGTCGAAGCTCCAGTCGACCAGGGCCGACAGGGTCTGGTGCCGGGGGAGGGCGTCGCGGGTGCCGCGCAACAACGAGAAGCGCTCGTCGATCCGCCGCAGCAGATCGGGCACCGACAACGACCGCAACCGCACCGCGGCCAGTTCGATCGCCAACGGCATCCCGTCGAGGTGCTGGCACAGTTCGGTCACCGCCGCGGCGTTGTCGTCGGTCACCTCGACCATCACCCCGATCTGGGCGGCCCGTTGCAGCAACAGCCGGACGGCCTCACTGTCGGCGACGCTGTCGGCCCCGGCCCCCGAATCCGGCACCCCCAACGGGGGCACCGGAATCACGTACTCGCTGGACAGGCCGAGCGGGCCGAGGGAGGTGGTCAGCACGTGCACCCTCGGGCAGCGCTGCAGGATCGCCAGGACCAGGTCGGCGGCGGCGTCCAGGACGTGCTCACAGTTGTCGACGATCAGCAGCAGTTCCTGGTCGGCCAGATGCCGCACCACGTGCTCGGTGGCGGTGCGCCGGGACTGGTCGGAGGCGCTCAGTTGGGATGCCGCCCGCCAGGCCACATCGTCCTGATCGAGCACCGAATCGAGGGTGATCACCGTCGAACCGTCGGCGAACCGGTCGGCGGTGCGGCGCTCGACCTCCAACGAGAGGCGGGTCTTGCCGATACCGCCGGGGCCGACCAGGGTGGTCAGTCGCTCCCGGCGCACCGAATCGACGACCTGACCCAGGAGTTCGTGGCGTCCCACGAACTGGGTCGTCGGGCCGATGGTGCCCGGTGGTGGCGTTGCTGCCAACGTGTCTCCCCGATCGCTCCGTCCGGCTGTGGGACGGAAGTTCTGCGGGTCGAATTCTACGTCGTGTGATCTGGCTCACCCACAGGTGTTCCGCCTTGAGAAACGCCCCCACCGAGCCGACGCGGGGGCGGGTATGAAACCATTAGTAAAGCATTACCCCCGCATGACTACGGGAATCGTGATTCACGTAGTTCTACGTATTCCCGGGCCCCGTGCCCGCCACTTACCTTCGAATGAGCACAGCATTTCTCGACGAAGAGAGCGAACAATGACGTTCTTCATGCAGCGACTGGCCAAGGAACTCGGGGCCGAGACTCCGGGTGAACCGCCGATGCCGGCGATGCGTCCGAGCACGCCCACGCCGGTCAACGAGGGCGGTGACCGTTATGTCGCGCTGCGTTCGCTGACCGAGCAGTTGATCTGCGAAGCGAATGCAGTGATTCAGGACACCAGCTCCCACCTGCACCTGACCGACGAGGTCGGCACCGACGAACTCGTCTTCACCATCACCTGCGGTGGGCACGGGGCCCGGGTTGCCACCAAATTCCGCGGTGACTCCGCCACCGGGCAGATCCTCAGCGAGGACCTGCCCCACGAACAGCCCTACGAGCTGACCGATGCAGATGCCATTCCGGACCTGATCGTCCGACTCTGCCTGGTTGCCGGACTCCGCAACACCGAGTCCGCACGTCTTGTCTGAACCCGCCACACCACCCGATTCCGAGAGGAGCCAGCATGCAGTATGAACTGAAGACGCAGATCATCGAACCCGTGCGTCACACGTTCGATCACGTGGCCGCCCGCTACGGCGACAAACCCGCCACCCGGTACCAAGAGGGCACCATTGATCTGCAGCCGACCGAGAACTTCCACTACCGGCCGACCTGGGATCCCGAGCACGAGCTCTACGACGCCGACTACTCGGCGCTGAAGCTGACAGATCCCTACTCGTTCACCGACCCGCGGCAGTACTTCTACACCCCGTACGTGACCAACCGGGCCCAGATGCACGATGCCTTCGGCAAGACGCTGGACTACGTGAGCTCGCACAACCTCTTCGACCGCACCCCCGAGGACTGGAAGCGGTTGATCGGTGAGGTCGTCATTCCGCTGCGCCACTACGAGTCGGGCTGCCAGATGATCTACTCCGGTGGGGCCCGGTTCAGCTACGGCGCCACCATCTCCCAGTGCTGCGTGTACGAGGGTTTCGACCGGGTCGGCAACGCCCAGTTGATCAGCCGGGTCGGCATCACCCTGGGTGAGCAGACCTCCTCGGTGCTGGCCTCGGCGAAGAGCCTGTGGATGGAGCACCAGGCCTGGCAGCCGCTGCGCCGCTACACCGAGGAAGCCCTGGTCGAGAAGGACTGGGCCGTCGGGGTGATCGCCTCCGATCTGATCGACAAGTTGCTCGACACCCTGATCTACCGCCACCTCGACGAGGAGGCCCTGATCGGCGGCGCCGGCGCGTACAGCCTGCTGGCCCAGCACGTCGGCACCTGGTACAAGGACCACCGCAAGTGGCTGGACGGCCTCTACAAGGCCTGGCTGGCCGACCCGGAACTGGGCGAGGCGAACAAGGCCGTGTTCAGCGACATCGTGAACACCTGGCTGCCCCGGGCGGTCGAAGCGGTCGGTGCGATCGCCGAACACGCCGACGAGATCGTCGACACCAAGGCGGCCGACGGCCTGCAGGCCCGCGCCGAAGAGATCGCGGCCGAGTACGCCGCCCTCGGACTGAACGTAGAGAAGGAGCAGGCATGACCGCCGAAGCCCGTGACACCCGTCCGGTGAGCGTCGACATTCAGGAGACCGAGGAGAACCGGGCCCTGATCGAAGCCATCGAGGCCGACAACGACGAACTTGTCATCAACCACTTTCCGGGCCTGGTGAAACTGCAGGCTCCCGGACGACTGGAGATCAACCGCGAGTCGGTCGAGGAGCGCCTCGGCCGCCCCTGGGAAACCCACGAATTCCAGATGGCCATCGTCACCCTCGCCGGCAACATCAGCGAGTGGGACGAGGACCGGATCGTTCTGTCGTGGGGTCGTAAGCAGCGTGACGAGGAAGAGGACTGAAATATGACGAAGAAGCCTGCCAAGAAGCTGTCGATGCAGCAGCGCTACTCGGCGCTGACCCGCGACATCGACTGGGAGCCGAGCTACGTTTCGGCCGAGCAGATGTACCCGCACACCACCTACGAGGGCATCAAGATCCACGACTGGAGCAAGTGGGACGACCCCTTCCGGCTCACCGTGGACGCCTACTACCGCTACCAGGCGGAGAAGGACAAGCGGCTCTACGCCGTCCTCGACGGGTTCGCCCAGGGCCAGGGCCACCTGACCCTGTCCGACCCGGCCTACCTGAACGCGATGAAGATCTTCCTCGGTGGGGTGACCCCGCTGGAGTACCAGGCCAACCGGCACTTCGCGTACCTGTCGCGCCACTTCAACGGCCCCGGCCCGCGGTTCGCCGCGCTGTGCCAGTCGGTGGACGAGCTGCGGCACGCGCAGACCGAGATCCACACGCTGAGCAACTACAACAAGTACTACTCCGGCATGCACAACTTCGCGAAGATGCACGACCGGGTCTGGTACCTCTCGGTGCCGAAGTCGTACTTCGACGACGCGCTGTCGGCCGGCCCCTTCGAGTTCCTGATCGCGATCGGCTTCAGCTTCGAGTACCTGCTGACCAACCTGCTCTTCGTGCCGTTCATGTCGGGTGCCTCCTTCAACGGTGACCTGCCGACGATGACCTTCGGCTTCTCGGCGCAGTCCGACGAGTCGCGGCACATGACCCTGGGCCTGGAGGCGATCAAGTTCCTGCTGGAGCAGGACGAGGACAACGTCCCGATCGTCCAGG
>JAAYAO010000345.1 GCA_012719335.1 Propionibacterium sp.
CGGGCGACCTTGTCGTAGGCCTCGCCGGCGGCGTCGTCGATGGTGGCGCCGATCTCGGTCACCGAGGTGGCGATGTCGTCCACCTTGAGCAGGGAGGTGTGCCCACCGGAGACCAGCAGCGCGATCATCGGTTGCGGCAGCGGGCCGTGGTCGAGCAGGTCGACCGCGACATGGGCGACCAGATGGTTCACCCCGTAGAGCGGTGTGCCGAGCACGGCGGCCAGGGCCTTGGCCGAGGCGACGCCGACCACCAGGGCCCCCATCAGGCCGGGGCCGGCGGTCACCGCGATCGCGTCCACCTGCGACAGCTCGACGTCGGCGGTCTCGCAGGCCCGGCGCAGGGTGGGCACCATCGCCTCCAAGTGGGCCCGGGAGGCCACCTCGGGCACCACCCCGCCGAAGCGGACGTGTTGGTCGACCGAGCTGGCGACCTCGCTGGCCAGCAGTTCACGGCCGCGTACCAGGGCGACCCCGGTTTCGTCTCAGGACGATTCGATGCCCAGAATCAACGGTTCGGTCACCGCTCCTCCTCCCCCAGTTCACGTTGCATGATCACCGCATCGCGGCCGGTGCCGTAGTAGTTGCGGCGGCGGTCGATGTCGGTGAACCCCATCGTGCGATACAGCCCCAAGGCCGGCTGGTTGTCGGATTCGACCTCCAGCAGCACGCGTTCGGCACCCCGGGCCGCCACCGCGGCGATGCCCCGGGCCACCAGGGTGCGGCCGAGCCCCCGGCCGCGGGCCTGCGGCAGTACGACCACCCGCAACAGGTCCGCGGTGTCGCCGACCACCTGCAGGGTGATCACCCCGGCGGTGCCGGCCAGCAGGACGATCCGTCCGCCGGTCAGTTCGGCGGCCCAGGACAGTTGGGACCATCGTCCGGGCTCGTCGAAACCGGCGGTTTCGATCTCGTAGATCACCGCCAGATCGTCGGGGCCGGCCGACCGGACGGGAAACTCGTCGTCGGTGTCGGCGGCCGGGAATTCGGGAATCATCGGTCTCTCCGTCGCCGCACCGGCGGCAGCAGGGTGGATTTGCGCTTGGTCGACACCGTGGCGTCGGGACGGCGCAGGTAGAGCGGTTCGGTGCCGGCGGCGGGCAGGCCCGGCCCGCGCACGGCGAGGAAGCCGGGGGCGAGCGCGGTGACCGATCCCCGGCTCCGGTCGGCGAGCAGATCCGGGTAGAGCGCCGCACCGGGGCCGATCACCGGCAGTGCCGGGATCTGTTCGGGTGGCCCGACCATCGGGTCGCCGATCCGCCGGCCGGTGGCGTCGTAGCGGGCCCAGTAGAGCTCCTTGCGGCGGGCATCGATGGTGGCGACGAAGCCGTCGGCGAGGGCCGCCGCAGCCGGGTCGGTCACGGCTTGGGCGGCCAGTGCGTCCAGGGTGCAGATGCCGTGCAGGTCGGCGCCGGTGGCAGCGGCCAGGGTTTGGGCGGTGACGATGCCCACCCGCAGGCCGGTGAACGGCCCCGGGCCGAGCCCGACCACGATCCGGCCCAGGTCGCTCAGCGCCACGCCGGCCCGGGCGGCCGCGGCGTTCACCGAAGGCATCAACTGTTCGACGTGGGCGCGGGTGTCGTCCACGGTGATCTCGTCGAGCACCTCGTCGCCGCGGGCGATACCCACCGCGACGGTGATCGATGTGTCGATGGCCAACGTCGGGCCGGACGGTTCAGGCACCGGGTACCCCCTCGACGACGGCTCGCAGGTCGACGCCGCGCCACCGGGCACCCTGCGGGCGCAGGGTCACCACCCGGGTGTCGTCGTCACCGCGGCGGATGTGGATGTGCAACCAGTCGGGGTTGACGTGATCGGCCAGGCCGAGGCCCCACTCGACCAGGGTCACCGAGGAGCCGTAGGACTCGTCCAGGTCGAGGTCGTCGAATTCCTCGGGCGACCCGAGCCGGTAGGCGTCCACATGCACCAGGCTCGGCCCGGCGCCGTTGCGCGACGGGTGCACCCGGGACAGCACGAAGGTGGGTGAGATGACCGGCCCGTCCACGCCCAGCCCGCGGGCCAGGCCCTGGGTCAGGGTGGTCTTGCCGGCACCCAGGTCACCGGAGGCGATCACCAGGTCACCGGCGCGCAACACCCCGGCGAGTCGCTCACCGAGCGCGTGCATGTCGTCGACGGTGGGCACCTGCACCGGCACGGGCAGGTCGCGGCCCAGCACCACCCCGTGCGGGGCGGGACGCAACTCCCGGTAACCACCGGCGCGCCACCAGGTGATCAGTTCGGGAAACTCGTGGCGGGCGATCAGTTCGGCCCGGCGGGCCCCGTCCTCGGCGGCGATCTCCTCGGCGGCGGCGACCAACTGCAGCGCCACCCCGCCCCCCTGGTAATCGGGGTGTACCGAGACCCGGCGCAACACCACGGTGCCCGGGACGGCGGGGTGTTCCCCCTCGGCGGTGGCGGTCGGGTCGATCAGCAAGGTGGCGGCCGGCACCCCGTCCAGCCGCACCAGCACGCCGGTGCCGGTGGTCAGCGCCTCCCGCACCGATTCGACGGTTTCACCCAGTGCCTCACTGGGCGGGTCGACCGGGCGCCGGGCGCCGAAGGCCGCCTGCATCAGGGCAACCATCACCTCGGCGTCGGCCGGTTCGGCCTCGACGATTTCCGGTTCGGGCATCTGCCCATCGTATGCAGCCGTCACCGGCGCCCGTACCCACGGCCCCGTCCGAATCCGCGTCCCCCGCGGCCGCCGGGGCGGCCGCCACGGCGGGGACGGCCCGGCGGCGGGGCGATCAGCGCGGCGTAGGTTTCCTCGCCGATCGGGTCGGCCGAGGGCTTGCGCGCTCCGGTCGCCCGGTACAGGGTTTCGTCGTCCGGCCCGGCCGAGAAGGGTTCGACCCCGACCCCGGCCCGTTGCACCAGCCGGTTCACCTCGCGGCGCTGGTGGGGCAGCACCAGGGTGACCACCGCGCCGTCCTCACCGGCGCGGGCGGTGCGTCCGGCCCGGTGCAGGTAGTCCTTGGAGTCGGCCGGCGGGTCGACCTGCAACACCAGGCCGACCTCGTCGACGTGAATGCCGCGGGCGGCGACATCGGTGGCCACCAGCACCGGCACACTGCCGGATTTGAACGCGGCCAGGATTCGACTGCGGGCACCCTGGGTCAGGCCACCGTGCAGGGCACCGGCCATCACCCCGGCGGCCCGGAGTTGTTCGGCGACCCGATCCGCACCGCGCTGGGTGCGCACGAACAGCACGCTGCGGCCGTGCCGGTTGGCGATCTCGGCGGTGATCGTGGCCTTGTCGGCGGGGGCGACGTGCACCAGGTGGTGGGTCATCGTGGTCACCGAGGCCTCGGCCCGGTCGACTTCGTGGGTCACCGGGTCGTGCAGGTGGTCGCGCACCAGCCCTCCGACCCCGCGGTCGAGGGTGGCCGAGAACAGCAGCCGCTGCCCGTCGGCGGGTACCGCGGCCAGCACGGTCTGCACATCGGGCAGGAAGCCGAGGTCGGCCATGTGGTCGGCCTCGTCCAGCACGGTGATCTGCACCTGCGAGAGGTCCGCAGCCCCCTGATCCATCAGGTCGATCAACCGACCCGGGGTGGCGACCAGCACGTCCACGCCCCGATCCAGGGCCCGCACCTGGGGTGCATAGGCCATGCCGCCGGCGACCAGTTGCACGCTCAGGCCGACCACCCGGGCCAGCGGGGACAGCACATCGGCCACCTGCATGGCGAGTTCGCGGGTGGGCACCAGCACCACCGCGCCGGGGGCGTTGGGGATGTGGTCCCGGCCGGTCAGCCGGGTGAGCAGCGGCAGTCCGAAGCCGAGGGTCTTGCCCGAGCCGGTGCGGCCGCGGCCGAGCACGTCACGGCCGCCGATCGCGTCGGGAATGGTGGCGCGCTGGATCGGGAACGGTTCGGTGATGCCCTGGGCGCGCAACGCCCGCACCAGGGGCTGCGGCACACCGAGGTCGTCGAACCCGGGGCCGGCGTGCGGTTGATCACCGGCCTCCTCGGCGGCGGCGAGGGCTTCGGCGTCGATCTCGGGGGCGGCCCAGTCCATCCGGTCGCCGTCGGCGTCGTCATGGGGACGGTGCTGGTGACCGGCCCGGTCCCGGAAACCGGTGGGTTCCTCGTCCCAGCGGGAGCGGCGATCCTCACGGAAGGTGCCGCGCCCGTCCCGGCGGGGCCCACGGTCCTCCCAGCGTCGGTTCTTCGGCCGGTCCTCCCGACCCCACGCCGGCCGGCGCTCGTCCCGCTCGGGGCGGTCCGCACGATGGCGTCCACCGCGGCGGTCGTCCCGGTCACGGCGGTCGTCCCGGTCCCAGCGTTCATTGCGCCGGTCGTCGCGGCCCCGACGCTCATCCCGGTCGAAACGCGGCCGGTCGTCGCGGTCGAAGCGACGCGGACGGTCATCGCGGTCGTAACGGCGCGGACGGTCGTCGCGATCCCGACGGTCGTTGCGCCGGTCGTCCCGATCGAAGCGCGGACGCTCGTCCCGGTCGAACCGGCGCGGACGGTCATCACGGTCGAAACGGCGCGGACGGTCGTCCCGATCCCGGCGGTCGTTGCGTCGGTCATCCCGATCGAAACGGGGCCGCTCGTCCCGGTCGAATCGACGCGGACGGTCATCACGCTCGTAACGGCGGGGCCGGTCGTCGCGATCCCGACGGTCGTCGCGGGGTCCGCGCGATTCGGCACCGTCCCAGCGCCGGTCGTCGGCACGCCGTTCGGAGCGCGGTCGGCCACCACCGCGGCGCGGGCCGAGGCCCCGGGCGGCGCGCTCGGCAGCGCTCCAGCGCTTCTTCGGGGTGCCGTCGGCTTTGTAGCTCTTCGGCTTGCGGGCAGGCTTGTTCGACATGCGGCTTCTTTCTGGGCGCGCGGCGGCGCCGGTGGGCTCGGCAGGACAACTTCGACGGCAGGCGCGTCGGCGTCCCGTGAAAACAGCCGTGGGCGCTGCGATGCACCCGGCGGGTCGACGAGCCTCATGACGCCGTACTGAGCCGAATAACGATCGGACACTTCGGGCGCACTCCACCAGCAAGTCGCTCGTGGACTGACGTAGCCTAGCCAATGACGTGGGTGTGCAGCGAATCCGAGCGCGAGGACGCGGACGGCAAAGGTGCCCACAACCGTCACTTTCCGGTCACCGACAGTTGCCCGTTGCGTCAACCGCGTCCGGCGTACTGTCCACAACAGGGAGGTTGGTTTCGTGCGAGTTGCGATCGTTGCTGAGTCATTCTTGCCCGCCGTCAACGGGGTCACCCATTCGGTGATGCGCATCCTCGAGCACCTCCGTGAGGAGGGCCACGAGGCCATCGTGATCGCCCCCGCCGGCGCCGAGACCTCCCCCAAGAGCTACGCCGGTTTCCCGGTGGTCGCACTGCCCGCGGTGAGCCTGCCGGGATATGCCGACATCCGGGTCGCCACCACCCCGCAGTACCGGCTGGAGCGGATGCTGGAGGATTTCGCCCCCGATGTGGTGCACCTGGCCGCGCCGATCTACCTCGGGTACCGGGCGGCGCTGGCCGCGACCTGGTTGGACATCCCGATCGTGGCGATCTACCAGACCGATGTGCCGTCCTATGCCGCCGCCTACGGCCTGCCCCAGGCCGAGGCGCTGCTGTGGTGGCGGGTGCGCGAGTTGCACTCGATGGCGACGATGACGCTGGCCCCGTCCAGTTCGGCGCGCAGCCAGTTGCTCTCCCAGGGTGTGCCCCGGGTCGGCCTGTGGGGTCGCGGTGTCGACTCGGTGCGGTTCGATCCGGCCAAACGGGACGAGCAGTTCCGGCGCACGGTGGCCCCCGACGGGCAACACATCATCGGTTACGTCGGCCGGCTGGCCAACGAGAAGCGGGTCGCCGACCTGGCGGTGCTGCAGGATCTGCCGAACACCAAGCTGGTGATCGTCGGGGACGGCCCGTTGCGCGCCGAACTTGAACGCTCCCTGCCCACCGCCCACTTCACCGGCCAGCTCACCGGTGAGGACCTGCCCCGGGTGCTGGCGAGTTTCGACGTGTTCGTGCACCCCGGCGAGTTGGAGACCTTCGGTCAGTCGATCCAGGAAGCCCTGGCCAGTGGGGTGCCGGCGATCGCCCCGGCCAAGGGTGGGCCGATCGACATCATCAACTCCTCGCGCACCGGCTGGTTGTACGCCCCCGGCGATCTGACCGCGATGCGCGGCCACGTCCGCGACCTGCTGGGGGACGAGCGCAAGCGGCAGGCCTTCAGCCGCGCGGCCCGGCATCAGGTGGCCCACCGCACCTGGAAGTTCATGTGCACCGAACTGCTGGGCTGCTACCAGGAGGCGATCATCGCCCGCAAGTACAGCCAGGTGGCCTGACCCGCCCGTCGACGGCCGACGGACGCCGGCTCACAGATACCGGCTCACAGGTGCCGGACGACCCGCTCGATCAGGTGTTCCAGCACCGCATTCTGCAGTTCGGGGTATTCGATCATGCCCAGGTGGCCGCAGTTCTCCAGCATCAGCGAGTCGGCCCCGGGCAACAGTTCGATGATCCGTTCGGTGTGGGAGGCGGGGGTGAACAGGTCGTCCACGCCACCGATCACCGCGGTCTCCACCCGCGACAGCACCTCGAAGCTGGCGTACTCGTCCACCTCGGAGAAGGCGACCGGATAGAAATCGGCGGCCACTTCCAAGGGGGTGGCCGAGAGCATGTCGGAGACGAAGGCGACCTTCTCCACCGGCACGTCGGCACCGAAGCCGAACTGTCGGGTCGCCGCGTAACCGAGGTCGGAGCCCGCCCCCCAGGCCCGGTTCACCAGGGCCGGTACCCGGTTCAGCCCGGCCAGGGTCGGCGGGATCACCTTCGCCAGGATCTGCGCATCGACCCCCTTCAGCGGTGACACCGAACCGAGTTCACCGGCGGAGGTGTGCACCAACCCGACACCGAGAATGCGGGATTCGAAGAGTTCGGGGTGGCTGCGGGCCAGGTGCATGATGGTCATCCCGCCCATCGAGTGCCCCAGCAGCACCACCGGCCCCTCGGGCACCACCTCGTCCAGAATCTGCTTCAGATCCCGGCCCAACTGCGGGATGCGGCACAGGTCGGCCGCCGACCGCCCGGATCGGCCGTGCGAGCGCTGGTCGTACAGCACCAGCCGGGCCCGGCCCCGGAAATGCAGCCGCTGGTAGTGCCAGCAGTCCATGTCGAGGGCGTAGCCGTGCACGAAGACGATGGTCAGGTCGTCACCGAAGACCGGCGCCGCGGGGTCGACCGGTTCGTGGTCGGCCCGCTCGTCCACCTCGACGTGCAGATCGACCCCGTCGGGGGTGCGCACCGCCGGGCCCGGGCTGCGCAGGCTGCCGGGCCGTACCGCCGGGTCGAGTTCGCCGGGCCCGGGGCGGAACCGGTTGCGCACGATCCGCCGTTCCAGCTCGAACCCGGCCGCCACCCCGCCGGCGGCCAGGGCCAGCACGCTGGCGGCCACCCCGAGCACACCGGGCAGTTGGGTGCGGCGTCGGCCACGCCCCCGGCGCGCCGGTGCGCGGTTCGTTGCGCGGCTCATCGGGGCCCGGTCGCTGCCGCGCCGGCGCACCTCGCTCATCGCTCGTCCTTCGGCACCCGGTGCAGGCGAACCCCCAGTCGGGTGACGATCTCGTAGTTGATGGTGTCGCACCAGGCGGCCCATTCGTCGGCGTGCGGGCCGGTGCGGCCGTCCCCGATCACGGTCACCTCGTCGCCCTCGACCACGGTGGGCTGCTCCCCCAGGTCGATGACGAACTGATCCATGCAGACCCGGCCCCGGATCGGCGCCCGGGTGCCGTCGGGCAGGCCGACCTCGGCGGTGTTCGAGGCGAGTCGGTCGATGCCCTCGGCGTAGCCCAGGGGCACCAGCCCGACGGTGGTGGGCCGGTCGGCGGTCCAGGTGTGCCCGTAGGAGACCGCATCACCGGCGGCGATCCGCTTCACCCGCACCAGCCGGGCGCGCAACCGCAGCGCCGGACGCAACCGCACCCCGGCCCGTTCGGCCACCCCGTCGCCCGGGTCCAGGCCGTAGGAGGCGATGCCGACCCGCACCAGGTCGTAGCGGGCCCCGGGCAGCACCAGGGCGCCGGCGGAGTTCGCGATGTGCCGCACCGAGGGGTGCAATCCGGTCTCCGTCGCGACGGTGAGGGCCCGTTCGAAGGCGGCCAGCTGTGCCCCGGTGGCCGGATGGTCGGGGTCCTCGGCGGCGGCGAAGTGTGACCAGATGCCGACCACCTCGATCACGTTGAGTTCTTCGGCTTCCCGGGCGGCGGCGCACAACTCGGCCCAGTCCCGGGCCGGGGAGCCGTTGCGGGACAGCCCGGTGTCGATCTTCAGGTGGACGCGGGCGGTGCACTCACTGGTGCCGGCGGCCATCACCACCCGGGCCAATTCCTCCGGGGCGGACACCCCGAGGTCGATGCCCGCCGCGACCGCGGCGGTGAGGTCTTCACCGGGGCCGTACAGCCAGGCGAAGATCCGGCCCCGGTCACCGGCCTCGCGCAGCGCCAACGCCTCGCCGGGGGTGGCCACCCCCAACCAGTCGATGCCCGCCTCGCGGGCGGCGCGGGCACACAACCGCATCCCGTGTCCGTAGGCGTCGGCCTTCACCACCGCCATCACCGCGGCGGGGGCGACCAGGTCGGCGAGCGCGGACAGGTTGGCGCGGTAGGCGTCGAGGTCGATCTCGACGCTCGCGCAATCGGGGTCGATCATGCACCCGCCTCGTCGAGCCCCCAGGGCTCCTCGTCCACACCGAGCAGGGTGAGCGTGGCGGGCAGGTGCCGAACGAGCTCCTGCGGCGGCATGCCGGGCAGCCGGGCGGCGGTGAAGGCCTGGATCGAGGCCGCGGCCAGGGCTGCCGGGCCCGGTTCCAGGCCGGCGGCAAGCAGGGTGCCGCAGATACCGGCCAGCACGTCACCGGAACCGGCCTGGGCGGTGCGGGCCGGGCCGGGCACCGCGACGCAGATCTCCCCGTCCCCGGGTACCGCCACGTACTGGGTGCCGCCCTTGAGCAGCACCGTGGCGCCGGTGCGTTCGGCGGCTTCGGCGACCGAACCGATCGGGTCGGTGGCCACGTCCAGCCGGGTCAACCCCAGCAGCCGGGCCAACTCCCCCGCGTGGGGGGTGAGCAGGGTGTTCGCCGGGAGGCGTTCGGGCAGGTACCGCAGCGCGTCGGCGTCCAGTACCACCGGGACGCGACGGTTCAGGGCGTCGGCGATCTCCAGGGCGCCGCGCACCCGGCTGCCCCAGCCGGAGCCGAGCACCATCGCCTGCACCCGGCCGGGTTTGAGCACCGCATTGGGCAGGTGGTGCACCACCTCGGCGCCGACCTCGGGTACCCCGAGCACCCGCACCATGCCGGCCCCGGCCCAGACCGCCCCGAGGGCGACCAGCACCCCGGCACCGGGGTAGGTGGCCGAGCCGGCGTCGATGCCGACCACCCCGCGGGCGTACTTGTCGGCCTCGGCGTCGATCCGCGGCCATACGTCGGCGAGGTCGTCGGGGTCCCAGGCGCTGAGCAGGGGCTTGGCCTCGGCGAGGGCATCGGTGAGCCCGATGTCGATCAGTTCCACCTCACCGCAGGCCCGGGCGGCCGGCCCGGCGAGGTGACACACCTTGTAACAGCCGAAGGTGACGGTGACATCGGCGGGGAAACAGTCCTGCTCTCCGGTGTCGTCGCTGTCCAGGCCGGAGGGCAGGTCCACCGCCACCACCGGGGTGCCCGCGATCCGGCAGTGTGCGGCCAGGTCGGCGGGGGCGCCGGTCAGGCCGGGGCGGCCACCGATGCCGAAGAGTGCGTCGATCACCAGGTCGGCGGTGTCGATCGCGGCGGTGGCCTCGTCGATGTCGACCATCCGGCCGCCGGCGCGTTCGAAGGCCGCCAAGCCTTCGGGGTGCGGGTCACCGATCACCGCGCAGCCCAGCACCCGGACGCCGCGTTGGGCGAGTCGGGCGGCGGCGAACAGGCCGTCCCCGCCGTTGTTGCCGGGCCCGGCCAGCAGCACCGCGGTCGCCCCCGAGGCGGGTTGCAGGCGGCGCAGAATGCTCGCCGCCAGGCCCGCGGCGGCACGTTGCATCAGGTCGACGCCCCGGGCGGCGACCACGTCCTCGGCATGCCGAATGGATGAGACCGAATAGGCGCGACGCATGGCCTCAGGATATGCCCGTCGACTCGCAGACCACGATCGCGGTGGCGATGCCACCGTCATGGGACAGTGACAGATGCACCCGGTCGACACCCAGTTCGGCGGCCCGGGCCGCGACGGTACCGGTCAGTGAGAACTCGGGACGACCCGATTCGGTGCTGATCACCTCGGCGTCCAACCAGGCCAATCCGGCCGGCGCCCCCAGGGCCTTGGCGAGCGCCTCCTTGGCGGCCCACCGCCCCGCCAACGACTCCATCCGGCGGCGCGATTCGCCGGGTGTGAACAGCCGGTCCACCAGACCGGGGCGGCGCAGAAGTGTTTCCCGCAGGCGTTCCACGTCGCACACATCGATTCCCACGCCCACGATCCCCACGGCCGTCACCCTACAATGAACGCCATGCCAGCAGAGCGGACAACGTCGTCGCCCTATGTCACCCGCAGTCGTGCCGACTGGGCGGAGCTGGCGGCAGCCACCCCGATGACCCTGGACGAGACCCGGGTGGACCAGTTGCGCGGCACCGACGACCCCACCGACCTGGCCGAGGTGTGGGAGGTGTACCTGCCGCTGACCCGGCTGCTGCACCACCACTTCATCAACACCGGGGAGCTGTACGACTTCCAGAACTCGTTTCTGAACCTGGGCGTGGATCGCACCCCGTTCGTGATCGGCATCGCCGGCTCGGTGGCGGTGGGCAAGTCGACGGTGGCCCGGTTGTTGGCCGAACTGTTGAGCAACTGGCCCGACCATCCACACGTGGCGCTGGTCACCACCGATGGTTTCCTGTTGCCGAATGCGGACTTGATGCGCCGCGGCATCCTGCAGCGCAAGGGGTTCCCCGAGTCCTACGACCGGCGCGCCCTGCAACGGTTCGTGATGGACGTGAAGTCGGGCCGTCCCGCCACCGCCCCGGTGTACAGCCACCTGGTGTACGACATCGTGCCGGAGGAATCCATCGTGGTGGACAAGCCGGACATCCTGATCGTGGAGGGGCTCAACGTCCTGCAACCGGCCCGTACCCGGGCCGATGGCACCACCAGTTTGGCGCTGAGCGATTTCTTCGATTTCTCGGTCTATGTCGATGCCGATTCACGCGATATTCGGCGATGGTATTTGGAACGCTTCATGCTGCTGCGCGAAACGGCGTTCCGCGATCCGCGCTCGTATTTCACCCGCTATTCCGAGCTCACCGAGGAAGAGGCCTATACCACCGCATCCCACATTTGGGACACGATCAACGGCCCCAACCTGGCAATGAATATTCGCCCCACCCGGGAGCGGGCCACGGTCATTCTTCGCAAGGGATCCGACCACGATGTGAAGTGGGTTCGGATCCGAAAGATTTAGCCAGGTTTCAGGCTGAGGGCGCCCGTGGGGCGGGTGGTCAGGTCAGTTTGAGCCGGTACTGGGCCTCGGTGCGTCCGGTCTTGACGTGCGGACGGGTTTCCCCGGTCTCGGCCCAACCCATCGCCTCGTACACCCAGATCGCCCGGATGTTGTCGGCATAGACCCACAGCACGACCTCGTCGAACTTCTCCTCGCGGGCCGCATCGGGCAGCGCCACCAGCAGCCGGCGGGCCCATCCCTCGCCCCAGCTCTGCGGCGCCACACCGAGGTAGCGCAGCTCACCGCGGGTTTCGTGCTCCCCCTGCTCGGGCTCGACCGCACCGAAGGACACGATCCGGTCCTCCTCGCGCGCATCCTCGTCGGCGGATTCCTCCGCGTCCCCCTCACCGGTCCACTTTCCCACCAGCAGGAAGGAACGCTCCGACGACTTGAGCACCGAGCGCATCAGCGGCACCGATTCGGCGACATCGACGTCGGTCGGTTCGACCTCGTCACGATGAGCGGTCGCCGTCGTCCACAGTCTCGCGACCTGTTCGACCAGATCCGATTCCCGCGTCTTGATGACCTCCATCACGGATGGTCCCTCCCCCAAGGTTGCGTGGTTGGTGGCCCGGCGCTCACAGCAACTGGCGGATCATATTGAACAGCGCCACCAGACCGAGGAGGACGATCACCGTACGCAACACCACCGGTGACATCCTGCGGCCGATCTTAGCCCCCATCCAGGACCCCACCATCGAGCTGATCGCGATGAACAACACCACCCACCAGCTGATCCGGTCGAAAGCAGTGACGATGTAGAAAGCCGCGGCGACCATGTTCACCGCGGCAACCAAGGCATTCTTCACCGCATTCGCGGCCTGCAGGGAGGCCAACATGAAAACACCCAGAATGCCCAACAGCAATACGCCCTGGGCGGCCACGAAATAGCCGCCGTAGATTCCGGCGACGAACACCAGCAGATAAAGAATGGGCGGTTGGGAGTCGGCCACGGATTCGATGCCATCGGCGCTCTTGCGTTCCCGGACGAGTCGCTGCAGGCGGGGCTGGGTGATCACGAAGATCAGCGAAACCACGATGAAGAAGGGGGCGGCCACCCCGAAGACCGA
>JAAYAO010000346.1 GCA_012719335.1 Propionibacterium sp.
CATGCACGGTGGGGACGAGTACGTCACCCAGCCCAATGCCCAGCAGACCTCGGTGGCCGAGCAGATCGTCGCCTCCGGCACGGTGGACCTGGTCTACGGCCAGCACGTCCACGTCGTCCAACCGTGGGCGATGATCGACGACACCCACGTGATCTACGGGCTCGGCAACCTGGTCGCCCAGCACTACGACGACGTGCCCCGCGGCCAGGAGGGGCTGATCGCGATGGTCACCTTCACCCAGGGCCCGGACGGGGAGTGGACGGTCGGCGAAGCCGAATACGTGCCCACCCTGACCACCAAGTACTCCACCGGCCCGGTGCGGCTGCTGCAGATCAACAAGGCTCTCGAGGAGGGCACGGGTGACAAGGCCCGGCTGGAGGCCGGCCTGACCCGCACCCGCGAGGCCGTGCTCTCCCTCGACATGGAGGGCATCACCGAACGGTGATCGCGGGCGCAGCCCCGCACTGCCCAGCAGTCGGCGCCCGCGGGCCCGGGCCGGAGCCTGCACCGTGAGGAGACGAGTAATGCCCCTGCCCGGCGCCCGCGGGCCCGGGGCACGAGCAGGTGCACGGCCGCGATCGTCCGGCAGTGCGTGGACGGCCCGGGTGCGGCCGGAAGCCTGCTAGCGTCGGGCCCACCTCCGGCCAAGAGCTCCACCCGGGTCGATCCGACACCCGTCCAGCCGCGCCGGCGGTTGCGATGGGAGTTGTCGCAGCATGCGGATGTCTTCTCACGTCCGGTGACCCGACGACATGCGATCCCTTGAAAGGTTCTGCGTGTTCACGCTCACCGATACGCCCGTGAAATTCATCGGGCTGCTGATCCTGTTCGCCTTCACCACGATCTGGTCGCTGCGCGACCTCGCCCAACCCCAATCCACCCGGCAACGGGTCTCGAACTCCCTGCACCTGATGATGGCCGTGGTGATGCTCGCGATGGTGGCCCGCTCGGTGTGGACCCCGCTGAGCAACCTGGTGCCGTTGCCGGCCTGGGTGGTGATCTTCGCGCTGGCCACCGGCTGGTACGGCTACCTGCTGGTTGATGCGACCCTGGCTCGACGGGCCGGCCGTCCGGCTGCGCTCGGGCACGCGATCAGTCACCTGCTGATGTTCGCCGCAATGACCTGGCACCTGGCCGCGATGCAGGTGAAGCACTCGATGATGGGTGGCCACGACCACGGCGACCAGGGCCACGGCGACCACGCACACACCGATCATGGGCACGCCGAGCACGGGCACGGCATGGAGGACACGATGACCCCGATGGTCGACGCGAGCCAGGCCGGTAGTGCGATGTGGTGGTTCGCCGTGATCGGCATCCCGTTCGTGGTGTACCTGCTCGGTGGAGCGGTGGTGGCCCTGGTGGCGGCCTTCGCCCCGGCCGAATCAACCACGGCACCCCCGGTGGCGGTGACCGTCGGGGGCCCGGCCCGGACGTCCTCGGGTACCGCGCGGGGAGCGTCCGGCGAACCGGTCTCCGCCCCACCGGTCGGGGCCACCTGCCACGAGGCCCGTCCGGTCGGGTCGGCGGTCTATCGACTCGGTCAGGTGTCGCACTTCGCGATGCTGTTCGGGATGTTCTGGATGAGCACCGGCCTGCTCACCCCGATCGCCCCGTTCCTGGCCGCCCTGGCCTTCTAGGGGCCGGCTCAGCCGAGGTCGAGCATCGACAGGTCGTCGGGCACGTCCACCGCGTGTTCGCGCAGCGCGTCCAGCGGGATCACCTCGAGGGCCTTGCGGTTGGTGCCGGACAACACCACCGGTGCCGGGTAGCCCATCAGGTAGGCCTGCATCCAGCGCCGGGCCACCACACACCAGCGGTCGCCCGGGCCCAGGCCGGGGAAGCCGATCTCGGGAATCGGGGTGGTCAGGTCGTTGCCGGAGTTGCGTTGGAAGCGCAGGAAGTCGGTCGTCACCACCACGCACACGGTGTGGCTGCCGGGATCACGGTAATCCCAGGAACAACACCCGTCGCGGTGGAAACCCGTGACGGGGTCGGTGCCGCATTCCTGCAACGGTTCGCCCAGCACATTCAGCTCCGCCATGCCGGGAGCTTACCCGGGCGGGAATAGCCGGCGGGCGTCCGGTGTTGAAGACATTGACGTTTCAACTGAGGTTCGGAGGTAGCCATGCTGGATCCGGTGTCCCTGTTCGAGTTCGACCCGCACATCGATCAGCGCACCGTGCGTGCCCACACGCTGGTGGTGACGCTGGGCAGCCGCGACCCCGGACACGTCCAGCAGATTCTGGACGCGCACCTGCTCAACACCCTGACCAACCACCGGTTGGGTGGGGTCGATGTCGACCAGGTCGTCGACTACGGATCGCTGCGTCCGATGATCGCCTTCGAGCGCGACCACTTCCACGGGTACCGTCCGCCGGCGATCGACCTGCACCGGGTGACCGATGAGTCCGGACGGGAGTTCCTGCTCTTCCACGGCCCCGAACCCACCCTGCAGTGGGAGCGGATGGTCGGCACCGTCGAACACCTGATCGACCAGTTCGACGTCACCGAGACGGTGATCGTCCAGGGCGTGCCGACCCCGTCCCCGCACACCCGGCCGATGCACGTCAGCCGGTACGCCGGTGGCCCGGGCATCGTGCCCGCGGAGGATTCGGTGCCGGCGGTGTTCGAGATGAGCTCCACCTTCACCAGCCTGCTGGCGCTGCGGCTGGGGGAGCGTGGCCACGACGTGACCGGGCTGGTTGCCCACGTACCGCACTACCTGGCCGGCGGCGAGGTGCCCGAGGCCGCGGTGCGGCTGATGGAGCGACTGGCCGGGCACACCGACCTGGCCCTGCCGTCCGGGGAGCTGCCGATGCTCGCCGACGACTTCCGCACCCGGGTCGACGCCGAGGTCGCCGAATCGCCCGAGGCCCAGCAGATGATCACCCAGCTCGAGGAACAGTACGACCGGTTCATGCGGCAGCGGGTGCTCACCGAGACCACCGAGGTGCCCACCGCCGACGAGATCGGCGCCCAGGTCGAGGACTTCCTCCGCGGCCTCGACGACGACACCCCCGCCTGACGAAGCCGCCACGTCGGTTGAGGAGGCCCGCAGGGCAGCCCGTCCACGTCGGTTGAGGAGGCCCGCAGGGTCGTCTCGAAACCAGTGGACACGGCTGTGCGTTCTTGGGCCGGTGGTTGGCACTGCGTGGTTGTTGCGTGGTTTCGACTCGGTTCACGCGAGCGTGAACCGGCTCAACCAGCGTGTGGGGCCACGTCGGTTGATGATGTGCGCCGGGGCGGTGGCCACGTCGGCCGAAGATGTTCACGTCGGTTGAGGAGGCCCGTGGGGCCGTCTCGAAACCAGTGGACAGCGCAGTGCCTTCTGGAGCTGGCGGACGGTCTGCGGGGTGCGTTGCGTGTGTCGACTCGGTTCACGTGTACGTGAACCGGCTCAACCGACGCGGTCCCGGTCGTCCGAGCGTGAACCGGGTCAGTGGCCCAGGGCTTTGCGGCGTTCGGCGCGCAACCTATCGACCTCGGGCATGGGCAGGGGGTCGAGGGGGGTGCCGAGGGCGATTTCCAGCAGGTGGTCGGCCAGGGCGGGATTGCGGGCCAGTACCGGGCCGTGCGGGTAGGTGCCGAACACCGAACCCTGCACCGCGCCCTCGGTGCCGTCGCCGTTGCCGACCCCGACCACCACGTCCGCCAGCGGGATGCACCCGGGGCCCGGGGTGGTGAACCCACCGTGGTTCTCGAAGCCGGTGATCCACTGCTCCTCGCCGCTGCGTCCGCGCCATGTCGTCAGGATCTCCCCGACCGCCCGTTCCGGGCCACGACGGGTGTCCACATCGAGCAGGCCGAGGCCGGGCATCTCCTGTTGCCGGTCGCCGACGGTGAAGGTGTTACCCAGAATCTGGTAGCCGGCGCACACCCCGAACACCACCGCACCGCGCTCGGCGGCCCGGTGCAGCGCACCGTCCTTGGTGAGCTCGCGCACCGCAGTGGTCTGGGCACCGTCCTCCCCGCCACCGAGCAGGTAGACCTGCGCGTCCTCGGGCAGTTCGGTGCCGGGTTCGACCACCAGCACCTCGGCATCGATGCCGCGACGCGTCAGCCGTTCGGCGAGCACGGTGCCGTTGCCCCGGTCGCCGTAGATACCCAACAACGACTGATAAACGAGAACGATCCGGACGCTCATCGCGCACCTCCCTCGGCTCCGACATCGGGCAGGGCGGTCGGTTTCGTGGTGCGTGGCACCCCGCCCAGATCGAGCAACCGCTGGAACGGGGTGTAGGTGGACACCACGTCCACCGGCCCGTCCACCTTGCCGGCGACCGACCGGAAGGCCGCACTCAGATCGTGTATCACCTCGTGCGCCACCCCCGCATAGCTCAGCCGCACCGCCAGGTCGGCGGCCCGCGGCCCGGTGCACACCACGGTGCGTCCGCGGAGCTGTTCGAACTCCACATCCCACAGCCACGACAGGTCCTTGCCGTCGGCGGCCACCGCGTCGATGGCCAGCACCAGCGGATCGGTGGTGGCCAGCGGCAAGGATTCGGCCCAGCCGGCCGGGTTCTTCGACAGCATCAACCTGGCCGGGGTGCCGGCGATCGTGGTCACCGAGAACCGTCCGGCCGGGGCGGTCACGGTGCGCATCCCCGACAGGGCGGTCACCGAATCCACCCCGAAGACCTCCGCCGCGGCCAGTGCGCAGGCGGCATTGCCGATGTTGAACTTGCCCGGCACCTGCAGATCGGTGGGCAGCTCGCGGCCCTGCCGGTCGATGATCCGGTCACCCGAAACCCGCACCTGGGCCGGCGGTTCGGCCAGATCACAACCCGTGCACTCCCAATGCCCCGGAATCACCGAGTCGCCCGCCTGCTCGGGGTCGGTGCGGGTCAGCAACGAACCGCATTCGGGGCACAGCGCGGCGTCCTGCGACCAGGTCGACTGGGTGTCCACCCAGATCACCTCGCGGGCCGGCCGGGCCGCCCACACCACCAAGGGTTCCTCGGCGTTGGCCACCACCACCGGGCCGTCGGCCCCCATTTGGGCCAGCGCATCGCGCCAGGAACGGGCCAGGGCCTTGATCTCGTGGTGCCGGTCCAACTGGTCACGGCTGAAGTTGAGCAGCACCAGCACTTCGGGGCGACCCAGCCGCAGCACATCGGCGACCACCCGCTCGTCCACCTCCAGCACCGCCACATCGGCCCGGGGCTGTTCCCCCAACGCCGAGGCGATGCCGTGGTGCAGGTTCGCGCCGTCGGCATTGGACACCACCCGGCCCGCCCCGGGGCCGAGACCGGCGCGGATCGCCGCGGCCAGGAAATGGGTGGTGGTGGTCTTGCCGTTCGTGCCCGAAACCGCGAGCACCCGTCGTCCGCCGAGCAGTTTGCCCAACGCACCGGGGTCGAGACGCATCATCACCATGCCCCGGATCGAGGCTCCCGAGCCGCGCCCGCTCACACGGGAGGCGAAGGCGGCCAGCCGGCCGGCGGTTTGGGCGAGCGCGAGCCGCGCCCGGCCCGGGCCGGAAGCCCGCACCAGTTGCCCACGGGTATCTACTGACATGGGCACCATTGTTCTCCCTGACCCGCCCCGATGCCCAAATCGACGCGTCGTGTCACGGGTCCGGCCTCGGTGGTCGCGTCGGGTTGAGTCCGTCGAGGACGCCGGTGGCGTCGTGGTGGCCGGTGGGAATTTGCCCGCGGCCGTGCGCAGCACGCGGCGTCGACGCCCTACACTCGAACCTCTGTTTGTGCGCGAAAGGACCACGGCGTTGCGAGATGCAATCCAGCGGATCCCCGGACTGATCCTGCAACTGTTCCGCTGGTTGTCCGAACGCTCTCGCGGGACGTGGGTGCTGGTGATCGTGCTGGTCGCGGCGGCCGGGTTGGTGGCCCTGCTGGTGAACGGCGCCGGGGAGATTCTCGAGTCGATCGGCGACGAGGAGGGCATCGCGCTGTGGGACCGTCCGGTACTCGACTGGGCGATCGGCCTGCGCAACCCCACCCTGACCGCGGCGATGCTGTGGTTCACCGACACCGGCGGCCCGATCTGGCAACCGATCATCCTGGCCGTGGTGTCGCTGGTGTTGTGGTGGCGGTGGCGCGACCCCACCCCGGTGGTGCTGGTGCTCGTCGTCCAGGTCGTCGCGATCCTGACCTCACTGACCGCCAAGAACGTGATCGGCCGGGCCCGGCCGCCGCAGATGGATGCGGTACCGCCCTACGAGACGTCACCCAGTTTCCCCAGCGGGCACACCCTGCAGGCCTTCGCCGCCGCGGGCATCGTGTGTTACCTGCTGATCCGCCATTTGTGGGATCGGCCGGCCTGGCAACGAGTCCTGATCGCCCTGTTCGGGCTGTTCTACGCATCGGTGATGGCGTTCTCGCGGGTCTACCTCGGGTACCACTGGCTGACCGACGTGCTGGCCGCCGCGGTGCTGGGTCTGGCCTGGGTGGCGATCGTGGTCGCCTGCCACCGGGTCTGGCGCACCATCCGACAACGCCGCGCCGACGGCCCGATCGAGGAAGAACAGGCTCGCCCGGCCGACTGAATGAGCAGGTCGATTGTGGCCTCGCGGGTGCTCAAGGAGCCGCGGTTGAGGAAGACCAGAGGCAGCCCTCTTCTCCTGCAAACGCTGGTCCGCGCGCTCTGCGCGCACCGGCTCATTGCGGCTGTGACCGAAAACGCGAGTATGGGGCGAGCAACGGCCATATTGGCTTTGGTGCTGCTGGTGCTTGTGGTTTGAGTCATGGGTGCTCACGGAGGGCAGCGAGCCCGGGCACAGGGGCCGGAACTGATGCAGCATTCCCGCCATGTCCCGAGGAGGTGGGTGAGTGGGCCGTGTCCCCGGCTCCACGTCGGCGCGGTGACTGAGAACGCGAGTATGGGGTGAGCGGCGGCCATTATGGCTTCGGCGCTGCTGGTGCTTGCGGTTTGAGTTACGGGTGCCTCCCCGGGGCGAGGTCACGGGTGTTTGCCGGGGTGGATCACTGGCTGATTCCGGGTGAGCCGGTGCAGCAGGTTGATGAGCCCGAACGGGGGATACGGGCCGTCCCACCCCGGAACAAGGCTTGGCTCATCCCTGGAATGCGGTCCGACCCACCCCTGGGAACGTTTCGCCGTCGCGGCCGGTCGCGTAACGTGGGATGACCCTGCGAAGGAGAACCGGGAGCATGCCGAAGAAGACCAAGAAGCACGCGATCACCACCGAGGCGCACCGGATTCCGGTGGCCGACCTGACCCCACAGGCACGCACCGGCGGGGACATCCTGGTGGAGGTGATGCGCGCCGCCGGGGTCGACGTGGCCTTCGGGGTGATCAGCATCCACAACCTGCCGTTGGTCGAGGCGGTCGACAAGCATCTGCGGTTCGTGCCGGTGCGGCACGAGGCTGCCGCGATCAACGCCGCCGACGGCTACGCCCGGGCGACCGGGGGGATCGGGGTGGCGATCACCTCGACCGGAACCGGCGCGGGCAATGCCGCCGGGGCGATGCTCGAGGCGCTCACCGCGCAGAGCCCGGTGCTGCACGTCACCGGCAACATCAACGTCGACCTGATCGGTGAGGGCAAGGGCGCCTACCACGAGGTGCCCCTGCAGTTGGCGATGCTGTCGGCGGTTTCCCTGCACGCGATGCGAATCGAAACCGCCCGACAGCCCCGGGCCGTGCTGACCGAGGCCGTCCGGCTGTTGTCCACCGCACCGATGGGCCCGGTCAGCGTCGACTGGCCGATCGACCTGCAGTACCTCGCCGACCCGGACGCCCAGAACCAGGTGGACGATCGGGAGGTGCGGGAGCGTCCGCCGAACAAGCGCGACCTGGAACGAGCCGTCAAGGTGATGAGCGAGGCCCGTCGCCCGCTGATCTGGGCCGGTGGCGGCGCCCGGCGGGTCGGCCCCGCCCTGGTCGAGTTGGCCGAAACCTGGGGTGCGGGCGTGCTGACCGGTGCGAACGGACGCGGGTCGATCCCCGAGGATCACCCGCTGTGCCTCGGTAACTTCGCCGCCGACGAGGAGATGGCCGAGATCCTGGCCGACGCCGACTGCCTGCTGACCATCGGCAGCCACCTGCGCGGCAACGAAACCCGCAACTTCGAGCTGGGCCTGCCCGAACCCCACGTCCAGATCGACCTGGATGCCGACGCGCTGGGCCGCAACTATCCGATCGAGGTGGGCTTGCAGGCCGATTCCCGCACCACCGTGCCCGCCCTGCTGGAGGACCTCGGCGACCTGCAGACCGATGACGACTGGGCCGGCCGGGTGCGCCGGGCCGCCGAGACGGTGCGCAAAGCCCACCGCAAGGACATCGGCGCCTACGCCGAGATCTGCGATTCGATGCGCAAGCGGATGCCGCGCCGCTCCCCGATCGTGCGCGACGTCAGCATCCCGGGCAGTTCGTGGGGCAACCGGCTGTTGCCGATCCATGACCCGACCGACAACCTCTACGCCACCGGCGGCGGCATCGGTCAGGGCCTGGCCACCGCGATCGGTGCCGCGATCGGCCGGCCGGACGTCCCGGTGCTGGCGATGATCGGGGACGGCGGATTGATGGTGCACCTGGGGGAGATGGCCGTGCTCGCTGCCGAGCAGCCGGACCTGGTGGTGGTGCTGTTCAACGACGGCGGCTACGGCGTGCTGCGCAATATGCAGACCGCCCGCGGCGCCAAGAAGCGCGGGGTCGACCTGCCGACCCCCGACTTCGGGGAACTGGCCGACTCGTTCGGCATCAAACACAAGCTGGTCGACAGCGCCGAGGCCTTCGACAAGGCCCTGAAGAAGGCCGTGAAACGCGGCGGGCCGACGGTCATCGAGGTGGACGTGAACGCGCTGCGGCCGCGTCCGGCCGATCTGGTGCCGCCGACCGAGGTGCCCTGATCCACTTTCTTCCTGTTTGCAACCGAAAAGTGCAGATGCAACCGAAAAGCGCTGCGCTTTTGGTGAGCATGTGCACTTTTAGGTTGCGTTTGCTGTGCCGGCCGGGGGAGTGGACGGCGAGCACCCCATCGGGGCGGACGAACCACCGGGCCGGGGAAGCCTCCGCTCAGCGGCGTTCCCGCCAGCGGGCCTGGTAGGCCCGTCCGGCGCTGCGGCAGACCCGGGTGAGGGCATCCACCTGCTGTTCGGTCGGCCCGGTTTCGGGCAAACCGGAGATCGACAGGGCGGCGACGGCCGTTCCACCGGCCATCACCGGGGCGGCCACGCAGTACAGCCCCTCGGTGATCTCGGCCCGATCGTGGGCGATCCCGGTGTCGCGGATGGTGGCCAGTTCGGCGCGCAGGGCCAACGGGTCGGTGATCGTATTCGGCGTCCAGGCGGGCATTTCACCGGCCATCACCTCGGCGGCCACCTCGGGGTGATGGGCCAACAGGGCCTTGCCGACCGCGGTGCAGTAGGCGGGCACCCGGCCACCGACCCGGGAGCGGCTGATCATCTGGTGCAGGCCGTGCAGCTTGTTCAGGTACGACACCTCGGTGCCGCGCAGGATCGCCAGGTGCACCGTGGAGCGGGTGCGTTCGTACAGGTGGGCCAGGTACGGCGTCAACGCATCCCGGGCCGCGGCCACCTCGGGGGTCGCGTCGGGGGCCTGCAGGTCCTGGATCAGCGGGCCGAGCCGATACTTGGTGCCGGCCCGTTCGACCAGGTCATTGGCCTCCAGGGTGGCCAGGATCCGGAACGCCGTCGACTTGCTCATGTCGGTCAGCCGGGCCAGTTCGCGCACCCCCAGGCCGCTGGCCGATTGCTCCCCGAAAGCACGCAAGAGCGCGACCGCCTTGTCGATCGCCCCGCGTTCGTCGCGGGCCGAGGACGTGGTGGTCGCGCTGTTGCTGTCTGACATCGGTCTCCTGTGGCGGGCGAAGAGTCCCGGTCGGTGTGCGACTCACGGGGTTTCGACTCGCTCGCTGCGCGAGCGGCTCAACCGGCGTGAGGGGAGCTCGGTGACAGATCGTGTGAGATCTTGTCCGCCCGTGGGGCAAGATCTCACACGATCGTGGTGCGCTGCGGTCAGCCGCGGTCGATCTGCATCACCACAGCCTTGGGCTCGGTGAAGAACTCCCGGCTGAAGTTGCCGCCCTCGCGGCCCACACCGGAGTCACCCACGCCACCGAAGGGGGTGCGCAGGTCGCGGATGAAGAAACAGTTCACCCACACGGTGCCGGCCTTGAGCTTCGACGACACCCGGTGCGCCCGGGACAGGTTCTCGGTGAACAGCATCGCGTTCAGGCCGTAGCGGGTGTCGTTGGCCAGGTGGACGACCTCGTCCTCGGTCTCGAACTTGTTGACCACGCAGACGGGGCCGAAGATCTCGCGGCAGTAGGCCGAGGCGTCCAGCGGCAGGTCGGTGATGATGGTCGGCTTGACCAACCAGCGACCTTCCTCGTCCACCCCACCGGTGAGGATGGTGCCACCCTCGCCGGGCACGTCGTCGACGAAACCCTTGACCTTGTTGAAGTGCTTCTGCGAGGCCAGCGCGGAGAACTTGGTCTCCGGGTCGAAGGGGTCGCCGATCTTCAACGCTTCGGCGGCCTCGACGAACCGCTTCATGAACTCGTCGTAGATGCCGGCCTGGACGAACAACCGCGAACCGGCCAGGCAGATCTGACCCGAGTTGCGGAAGATCGCCTCGACCGCCCAGTAGACGGCGTTGTCGATCTCGGCATCGTCGAAGACGATGTTGGCGCCCTTGCCACCGAGCTCCAGGCTGACCGGGGCGAGGTGGGTGGCGGCGGCCTTCATGATGATCTTGCCGGTGCCGGAGTCACCGGTGAAGGTGACCCGGTCGACGCGGGGATCTTCGGTCAGCGAGGAGCCGGCCGGCACACCGTAGCCGTTGATGATGTTCAGCACGCCGGGCGGGAAGCCGGCCTCGATCGCGAGACGGCCGAGCAGGGTCACCGAGGTGGGGGTGTCCTCCGAGGGCTTGGCGATCACGGTGTTGCCCCAGGCGATCGCCGGGGCGATCTTCCAGGAGGCCATCATCAGTGGGAAGTTCCACGGCGAGATCGCCGCGACCACGCCGGCCGGGCCGAACTCGGAGTAGGTGTGGTGGCCCGAATCCATCGGGTAGACCTCGCCGACGGAGTCACGCTGGTGATCGGCGAAGAACCGGAAGTTCGACACCGAGCGGGCGACGTCGTGCTTGGCCTGGGCGAAGGGCTTGGCCATGTTGGTGGAGTCGAGGGTCGCCAGCTCGTCGGCGCGCTCCTCCATCAGGTCGGCCAGCTTGTGAATCAGCTTGGCGCGCTCGACGCGGCCCATCCGGGGCCAGGGGCCCTCGTCGAAGGCCTTGCGGGCGGCGGCGATAGCGCGGTCGGCGTCCTCGGCCGAGGCCTCGGCGGCCTGGGCGAAGACCTCCTGGGTCCAGGGGTTGACGACATCGAAGCGGGCGCCGTTGAGCGACTCGACTTCCTCGCCGTTGATGATGTGCCCGAAGAATGGAAGATCAGCCATGGGAGTTCCTTTGTGCGAGAGGACGGGAGAAAAAGGTCAGGAGGAGGCGGCGGCCTTGGCCTGGCGCTCGGCGATGGTTTCGTCGCCGGCGGCGAAGTGCGTCGCGGGGACTTCGCGCAGGATCACCCGCACGGCGTCCTTGGGCGCATCGATCGAGGTGGTCACCGCGTTGGTGATCTCGGAGATCAGCGCGCGCAGTTTCTCGGGGGTACGACCCTCGGTGAGGGTGACTTCGACCAGCGGCATGACGATCAGCCCTCGACCGGGCCGCCGTGGATGACCACGTCACCCAGGGTGGAGAAGCGGCAGGCGACCTCGGAGCCGGCGGGGGCGAAGACCGCGTCGCTCATGCCACCGGTGAGCACGATCCAGCCGGCCTCGATCGCCAGGCCGCGGCGGGCCAGGTCGTTGGCGGCCAGGGCGAGGGCTTCACCGGGGTGGCCCTGCACATCGGCGCCGGTGGCGGTGTGGACGAGTTCACCGTCCACCTCGACACGGACGGCCTCGGCCACCACGTCGATGTCGGCGGCGTTGACGACCTTCTCGCCGACGGCGAAGGCGCCGGAGGAGGCGTTGTCGGCGATCACGTCACCGGCGCGGAACTTGAAGTCCTTGTAGCGCGAGTCGATGATCTCGGCACCGGCCGAAACGGTGTCGACCGCGGCCATCGCCGATTCGCAGGTGACCCCGGGGCCCTCGAGGCGGTCCTTCATCACGAAGACGATCTCGGGCTCGATCCGGGGGTGGATCAGCTTGTCCTGCGGGACGGGCTCGCCCAGCGGCAACACCATCGCATCGGTCAGCCAGGCCACGAACGGGGCGTACACACCCATCCGCTCCTGCTTGGCCTTGCTGGTCAGACCCAGCTTGACGCCGATCAGCTTCTCGCCGCGGGCGAGGCGCTTCTCGAGGTTCAGATCCTGAATCTGGTAACCGGTGTCGACGTCCAGTTCGGGCCATTCATCGGTGAAGCGGACGCGGTCGCGACGCTCGGCCTCACAGGCCATCAGCTCGGCCGCTACGGATTCGACGTTCCACGTGTTCTGGGTCATGGCCATCCTTCCCGGGGGCGTGCAGCAGCCGTTGCTGCAACCTCTGATCCCAATCTATGGGCCGCGGACGGCGCGCTCGGGGCTCGTTCCGCAAGCGCGAACGAGTACCGTCAGGCGGGACACCCACATCACAATGGGGGCGTCGAGCCGGGGGCCGGAAACGCTCAGCGGATCAGCGAGACGACCCGCTTGGCGGCCACATGCAGCATCCGGGCGTGCCGCTCGAAGGCCCCGTCGAACTGGGACGTCGGCCCGAGCATCGACAGGGCACCGAAGGCGGTGCCGTCCAGGGCCAGCAGGGGCACCGCGACGGTGGAGAAGCGGTCGAAGGACTCACTGTTGCTGGCCGCGAAACCACGCCGGCGCACCTCGTCCAGGGCCCGGCCCCAATCGGCCTCGCTGCGGATCGTCCGGCTGGCCCGGGGTGGGAAGCCGGCGGTGCGGCGCTCGCAGTCGAAGGATGCGTTGTGGGCGGCGATCGCCTTGCCGGAGCTGGTCACATGGGCCGGGTATCGCCGGCCGTAGTGGGACAGCAACTGCCGGGCCACCCCGATCTCGATCCGCTCGATGAACACCACGTCCGGCCCGTCGGGCACCGACAGGTTGACCGTGTACCCGGTGCGCCGGGAGATGTCGATCATCACCGGCAGCGCGGCATGCCGGATCTCGTGGCGACCCTGCACGAGGATGCCCAACTCCAACAGGTGCAGACCGAGCCGGTACTTGCCGGTCTCGTGGTTCTGATCGATGATCCGACGCGACGCCAGGGTGGTCAGCAGCCGGTGGGCGGTGCTCTTGGCGATGCCCAGCCGGCGGGCGATGTCGGACACCCCGAGCTCGGTGTCGACCGCGAAGCACTCCAGCAGATCCAGGGCGGTCGCGACGGATTTCAGCGCTTCGGCGTCCGCGGCGGTCTCACTCGCCATCGGCGTGGTGCGCACCCACGCGGAGCCGTCATCCGACGAGGTGGACTGTGTACTGCTCATGAAAGCCCTTGCTGCTAGCGACCCAACCGGTCGGCTCATTCTCGCCGGAGTTGCCCGGAAATGGCAATGACCCCGGTGGGCTCGTCCCACACCGGGGTCATGCGAAACCGGGGCCGAGTGCCCCGACGGGTCAGCTCAGCGCGGCCACGCCGGCCTCGGCGATCTCCCGATCCTCCTCGGCGGTGCCACCCGACACCCCGATGGTGCCGACGACCTCACCGTCGATGACGATCGGCACACCACCACCGAAACCGATCAGCCGGTGCTGGTTGAAGATCTGTTCCCGGACGGCCGGGTCGTCCTTGACCGCATCGAAGAACAGGTGGGTCGGCGCGCCTCCGTTGATGGCCACCGAGTAGGCCTTGTCCTGGGCGACCTGGGCCGACATCGGGGTGGCGCCGTCATGACGCTCGAAGGCGATCAGGTGACCGCCGGTGTCGGCGATCGCGACATTCACGGCGAGCCCCAGTTCGGCGCTCTTCTCGGCGGCGGCGGCCAGGGCGGTGCGTGCCCCGTCCAGGGTGAGGTGGTTGCGGGAGCGGACGAAGTCGGACATGGGTTCCTTTCGCGGCAGGGTGATGAAATGGTCCAGCCCCACACCGGAATAGCGATGTGGGGCCGTACGCGAGGACTCTTGTGGAGTCCTGTATCAGGTGAGCACCGAGGTGAAGCGCTCGTTCAGTTCGCGGGCGTGGTAGAAGATGCCCTTGCCGATCTGGTCGGCGGTCCAGGTGACCGTGGGACGGTCGGGGAAGGCCAGGTAGCCGCCGGCGAAGACCTCGTTGCGGTTACCGGACGGGTCGAAGAAGTAGACGGTCTGGCCGCGGGTGATGCCGTGGCGGGTCGGGCCGACGTCGATCGGCACATCGTCCATCGCCATCAGGTCGGCGGAGCGGCCCACGTCGTTCCAGTTGTCCAACCGGAAGGCGAAGTGGTGCAGCTTGCCCTGCGGGCCGGCCAGCACGGCGAGCTGGTGGATCTGGTTGTTGTTGGTCATCCAGACGGCGATCTTCTCGGCGTCGTCGTCCAGCGAGGTGCACACCTGCTCGGTGGTGAAGTAGCCGAAGGCGTCCTTGAGGAAGCGCTCCATCAGGGCGGCGTCCTCGGCGGTGATCAGCGCGTGGTCCAGGGCGGGGGCACCGATGCCGCGGGTGTGACGCGGGAAGGCCTCGGGGTTGGTGTAGCCGACGTCGGAGCCGACGAAACCGGCCTCGGTGTAGACCTCGAAGACGTGGTCGGACGGGGTGAAGACGCGCAAGCCGTCACCGATCTCGGGGTTGTCCCCCTTCGACATCCGCTCGGTGGTGACACCGAAGGTCTGGCAGGCGCGCTCGACGCGGGCGATATCGTCTTCGTTCTCGGCCTTGAAGCCGAACTTGACGACACCAACGCCGCCTTCCTCGATCACGACCGAGTGGTGGTCGTGCTCGTCCCAGCCCTTGAAGTACACCTTGCCGTCCTGGTCGAGGGTCTCGATCAGACCGAGGGTCTCGGTGTAGTGCTGGCGGGCCTCAGCCATGTTGGTCACTCGGACGTGGGCGTATCCCATTCGCATAATGGCCATGCGGTACTCCTTTGTATCGGCGCCGGTGACGGCGACTGGCTTCGGGGGAGACACCAGGTGGCTGCGACCCCGTGTGAACAAGTCTCCGATGGATCGCGTCCGGGCCGGGTGATCGTTCCTGGTTGCGGAACAGATTTCGGGGGGACGCGCCGGGTCCCGGTGAGCGACATATCGACTCGGAGTGTCGAGAAAGCTATAGGATGCCTGTGTGAGCGAGCAATCGGCCCC
>JAAYAO010000347.1 GCA_012719335.1 Propionibacterium sp.
CGTCGAAACCAGGCGGCCCCGGGCGTCCACGAACCTCAGTGGGCCGCGTCGTGCCAGGAGCGGCCGACCCCGACGGAGACGTCCAGCGGGACGGCCAGGTCCATCGCATTGCCCATCCGGTCGCGGGTGATCTCTTCCAGGGTTTCCCGCTCGCCGGGGGCGACCTCGAAGACCAGTTCGTCGTGCACCTGGAGCAGCATCCGGCTGCGCAGGTTCGCGTCCCGCAGAGCCTGGTCGACGTCCAACATCGCGATCTTGATGATGTCGGCGGCGGTACCCTGAATCGGGGCGTTCAACGCCATCCGTTCGGCCATCTCGCGGCGTTGCCGGTTCGAACTGGTCAGGTCGGGCAGGTAGCGGCGCCGGCCCAGCAGGGTTTCGGTGAAGCCGCTGCGGCTGGCCTGGGCGACGATGGACTGCAGGTAATCGCGCACCCCACCGAACCGTTCGAAATACTCCTCGCGCAGCGCCCGGGCCTCCGACACCTCGATGCCGAGCTGATTGGACAACCCGAACGGGCTGAGGCCGTAGGCGAGGCCGTAGTTCATCGCCTTGATCTTGGCGCGCTGCTCGA
This sequence comes from Propionibacterium sp., assembly GCA_012719335.1. Lineage (GTDB taxonomy): Bacteria > Actinomycetota > Actinomycetes > Propionibacteriales > Propionibacteriaceae > JAAYAO01. The sequence goes on from JAAYAO010000347.1 coordinate 575, forward strand.
CGCTGACCGCGTCGGGGGCCACCCCGAACACCCGCCCGGCCATCGCGGTGTGGAAGTCGGCACCCGACTTGAAGGCCTCGATCAGCCCCTCGTCGGCCGAGCTGTGCGCCATGATGCGCATCTCGATCTGCGAGTAGTCGGCGGTCATCAGGGTTTCGTAACCCTCCCCGACCACGAAGGCCTCCCGAATCCGGCGGCCCTCCTCGGTGCGGATCGGGATGTTCTGCAGGTTCGGGTTGGTGCTGGACAGTCGCCCGGTCGCCGCGATCGTCTGCAGATAGGTGGTGTGGATGCGGCCGTCGTCGCTGATCGCCTTCAGCAGACCCTCGACGGTCTGCCGCAACCGGATCGCGTCCCGATGCTCCAACAGCCGGGCCAGGAAGGGGTGCTCGGTCTTGGCGTACAGACCCTGCAGGGCGTCCGCGTCGGTGGTGTAGCCGGTACGGGTACGACGGGTCTTGGGCATGCCCAACTCGTCGAACAGCACCGCCTGCAACTGCTTCGGCGAACCGAGATTGATCTGTTTGCCGAGCACCTCGTAGGCCTGGGCTTCGGCGGTGCGCACCCGGGCGTCGAACTGCGATTCCAGATCGGCCAGGTAGTCGGCGTCGGCGGCGATACCGGTGCGCTCCATTCCGGCCAACACCCGCTGCAGGGGCAGTTCGACCCCCTGCAACAGCTCGATACCGCCGTGTTCGGTCAGTTCGTCGTCGAGGGCGTCGGCCAGGTCGATCACCGCGCGGGCCCGAACCGCCGCAACACTGTGCGCGGCCGCGTCCGACTCGTCATCGGCGAAGTCGAAGGCGGGCTGATCGTCGCTGCCGGTGGCCGGCAGTTCGTCGATGCGCAGCTCCCGACGCAGGTGCCGGACGGTCAGGTCACCCAGGTCGTAGCTGCGCTGATCGGGACGCAGCAGGTAGGCGGCCAGCTCGGTGTCGCTGGTCAGCCCGGCCAGATCCCAGCCGCGGGCCCACAGCGCCAACAACAACGGCTTCGCCGAATGGGTGGCCTTCGGTTGATCCGGGTCGGCGAGCCAGCCGGCCAGCGCCCGGTCGTCGTCGGGATCGAGCTCGGTGGCATCCACCCAGGCCGCGGCCCCGTCGTCGGAGGCGATCGCCAGCCCGGTCAGGTCACCGGTGCCCTGCCGCGCCCAGCCGATCATGTCGATGCCGGTGCGGTGCCCGAGCGCGTGCGCGGCCAGCCAGCCGGCCAGTTCGCCGGTGCCGAGGTGTTCGGCGGTCAGCTCGAAACCACCCTCGGGTTCGGTTTCCACCGGGGCCAGGGTCTCCACCAGCCGGTCGCGCAACACCCGGAACTCGAGGGCGTCGAAGAGGGTGTGGGTGGCCTCCCGGTTCCATTCCCGCCGGGCCAGGTCGTCCGGGCCGACCGGCAGATCGACATCGCGCACCAGTGCGTTCAGTCGGCGGTTGCGGCGCACATCGTCCAGATGGGCCCGGAAGTTGTCGCCGACCTTGCCCTTCACGTCGTCGGCGCGGGCCAGCAGGTTCTCCAGCCCGTCGTAGGCGGTCAGCCATTTGGCGGCGGTCTTCGGGCCGACCCCGGGCACGCCGGGCAGGTTGTCGGAGTTCTCCCCCACCAGGGCGGCCAGCTCGGGGTAGCGGGCCGGCGGCACCAGGTACTTCTCCTCCACCGCGGCCGGGTCGAGCCGGGCCAGTTCGGAGACGCCCTTCTTCGGGTAGAGCACGGTGACGTGATCGTTGACCAACTGGAAGGTGTCCCGGTCGCCGGAAATCACCAGCACGTCCATCGACCCGGCGGCCTCACCGGCCAGGGTGGCGATGATGTCGTCGGCCTCGAACCCCTCGACGTCCATGTGCTCGATCGACAGGGCGTCCAGCACCTCCTTGATCAGGGCGACCTGACCGGAGAACTCGGCCGGGGACGACTCGCGCTGGGCCTTGTACCCCTCGTACAGCTCGGTGCGGAAGGTCTGGCGCGACTTGTCGAAGGCCACCGCCAGGTGGGTGGGCTGCTCGTCGCGCAGCACGTTGATCAGCATCGAGGTGAAGCCGTACACCGCGTTGGTGTGTTGGCCGGTGCTGGTCGAGAAGTTCTCCACCGGCAGCGCGAAGAACGCGCGGTAGGCCATCGAGTGGCCGTCGATCAGCAGCAGACGCGGGCGCTCGGACGAGGTCGTCGTTGAGGTCGTGGACACCCCGCGACCCTACCCCTTGCGGATCTGCTGGGCTTGCTCGATGACCCCCTCGGCCACCTCGCGCATCGACTTGCGCAGGTCCATCGCGGTCTTCTGGATCCACCGGAAGGCTTCCGGCTCGGACAACCCGAGGCCCTCCTGCAACAGACCCTTGGCCCGGTCGACGGCCTTGCGGGAGGCAAGCTGCTCGGCCAGGTCGGACACCTCGGCCTCGACCGCCTTGATCTCGGCGAACCGGGCCATCGCGATCTCGATCGCGGGCACCACGTCGGAGGCGTCGAAGGGCTTGACCACATAGGCCATCGCACCGGCCTCGCGGGCCCGTTCGACCAGTTCACGCTGGCTGAAGGCGGTCAGCATCACGACCGGGGCGATGCGTTCGCCGGCGATCGTCTGGGCCGCGCTGATGCCGTCCAGTTTGGGCATCTTGACGTCCATCACGACCAGGTCGGGGTTCAGTTCGCGGGCCAGCGCGATGGCGGCCTCACCGTCGGCGGCTTCGCCGACCACGGTGTAGCCCTCTTCGGTCAGCAGTTCGACCAGGTCCAGGCGGATCAGCGCCTCGTCCTCGGCCACAACCACGCGGACGGAGTGTTCGTTGGGGGTGTTGGGTTCACTCACACCCCCATTGTGGTGCACGAGCGGCTGTGTTGGGAAACCCTCCCGCTCCGGGGCGCGTTTGCCGAGTGTGTTTCCGGCCGGTGCTTCGGCTATGCTGGCTCAGCACTCCTGCCGGAGTGGCGGAACGGTATACGCGGTCGGCTCAAACCCGGCTGCCCGGAAGGGCTTAGGGGTTCGAATCCCCTCTCCGGTACTCGCGATCAACGGGCTCTGCAACTGCTGCGGAGCCCGTTGTGCTTTCCGCTTCATCCCCGTCGCTGGCCTTCGCTCCCGGCGCTGCCCATCCCCCGGTGACTCGAAACGCAAGAATGGCGGTCACCGCGACCACTATGGCCTCGACGGCCCTGAGGTTCGCGGTTTCAGTCATGGACACCCGCCGCACACCCCCGGCACGACAGGTCGCCGGGTTTCGACACCCGACCGCAAGCGGCCGGGGCTCAACCAGCGTGAAAAGGGGCTGGGGCTCAACAACGTGAAGCGGCCGGGCTCAACCAGCGTGAAAGGACCGGGCTAGGCGCGGCCGCCGATCTTGCGGACCCGCAGGGCGTTGGTGGATCCGGCGAAGCCGACCGGGGAGCCGGCCACGATCACCACTCGCTCGCCCTCTTCGGCCAGGCCGAGGCTGAGCAGCGACTGGTCGACCTGCAGGGCCATGTCGTCGGTGTTCTGGACGACCGGTGCCACGTACACCCGCACGCCCCAG
>JAAYAO010000348.1 GCA_012719335.1 Propionibacterium sp.
GAACGGGTTGCCGAGCGCGACCGGGGAGGACTCGGTCATCCCGTAGCCCTCGACCAGTAGTCCGCCCGAGAGCGACTCCCACTCGTCCACGATGTCGTCGGTCAGCGCCATCGCACCCGAGATGCAGTACTTCGCGGCACTGAGGTCCACCCCGCGTTCGCGGGCCACCTCGGCGGTCTTGCGGTAGATCGGCGGTACCGCGCAATACACCGTGGGCGGATGCTTCTTGGCGGCCTTCACCACCATCTCGGCGTCGAAGGTCGGGAACAGCACCAGCCGGGCCTGCTTGCGGATGCCGTAGGTGAGGTAGAGCGTCATGCCGAAGGCATGGAACATCGGCAGCACCGCGTAGAAGGTCTCCTCGCGGTACTTGGCCCCGTGCATCCAGGCCTCCCCCTGCAGGGCGTTGGCGTACAGGTTGAGGTGGGTCAGCATCGCTCCCTTGGGCCTGCCGGTGGTGCCCGAGGTGTACTGGATCACCGCCAGGTCGTCCACCGTCGGACGCGGGTGGGCCCGGTCGATCTGCGGGGCCTTCAACAGCTCCCGCCACTGGGTGGCGTAGCTGACCGGCTGGTGCAGCCGCTCCCGGGTTTCGCGGAGCTTCTTCACCGGCAGTTGCAGAGCGAGGCGGGTGACCTTGGGGAACTCGTCCAACAGGTTCACCGCGATCACGTGGTCGAGTTGCACCCCGGGCTGACCGACCACCTTGTGCAGTTGGGTGTCCATGCCGATCACCACGCGGGCCCGGTGGTCGAGGAACTGTTCGCGCAGCTCGTGGGCGGTGTAGAGCGGGTTGTGTTCGACCACGATCGCGCCCAGCCGCAGCACCGCGTAGAAGGCGACCACGTGCTGGGGGCAGTTGGGCAGGATCAGGGCCACCCGGTCACCGGGTTCGACGCCGCGTTGCCGCAGCGCTTCGGCGACCCGGTTGATCTGTTCCCCGAGGGACTTGTAGCTGGTGGTGCGACCGAAGAACTGCAGCGCCACCGCGTCCCCGGCCTCGGAGACTGCCTGTTCGCACATGCTGACCAGCGACTGGGTCGGCAACACGATTTCGGCCGGTACCCCCGGCTGATAGTGGCGGGTCCAGTCCGGCACGTCGATCATCGAAGACTCCCATCGGGTGAGGCACCCCGCCCGTGCACGGGGAACTCGGGGAGAGTCTTTCACGCGGCGTGCCGGTACTCCTGCACGGTCCACTCGGTTCGGCCCAGATCGAGCTTGGTGCACAGCCACTTCGACCAGTCGATGTGCAGGGTGCCACCGGGATCCATCCGGTACCCGCCGACCACCGGGCCGGTGGTGGCTTCCAGTACCACCTGGGAGGGGCCGCGGGTGCCGCTGATCACCCGCACCGGGGCGAACAGGTCGTCGGGGCGCCCCCAGATGGGCAGTCGTTCGGTCCACAACATGCCGACCATCGGATGCACCCAGTGCTCGGGGTGCTTGTGGGGCAAGGGACGCGCACCGTCGGTGAGAATCTGCCAACAGCGCACCCCGTTGGCATCACCGCGCCATTCGATGTTGTGGCTGCGCACCACCCAGGTCGGGTGGGCCACCGACACCTCCCAGACCTGTTCGGCATCACTGACCAGCGCGGCGGCCGGCCGGTGCGATTCCCGGGCCAACGCGGCCCGGATGAAGTTGATGCCCATGGGTTCCATCCTGAACCCGGGCACCCGGTGCTGTCATGTTCTGCCGCTCACCGCAGCCCCACACCATGGCCACCGATGACTGAGAACGCAAGCCTCAGCGCCACCGAAGCCATAGTGGTCGCGATGGCCGCCATTCTTGCGTTTTCGGCCACGACAACCGGCCGGGCAGTCGGGGAACAGGTGGTCGAAGAACCAGTGGCCCCGGAGCCCGCAGCACGCACTTCAACCAACCCCCGCACCACCATTGACTGAAAACGCAAGTCTCAGCGCCACCGAAGCCATAGTGGTCGCGGCGACCGCCATTCTTGCGTTTCCGGTCACGACAGCCGGCCGGCCGGGCGGTCGGGGAAACAGGTGGTGGTCCGGGAGCCGGTGGTGGTCCGGGAGCCGGTGGTGAGCCGGGGGAACCGGTGGCCAGGCAGCCGGTGGTGCGGGCAGCCGGGGGAACCGGCTCGGGGAGTCACTGTCCCCGGCGTTGCTCCCGGATCCGTTCGTTCTCGGCGATGACGTCCCGGTGGGTTTCCCGTTCCCGCACCAACCACGGCGGCGGGTCGGCGAGCAGCACCCCGATCTGGTCGGCATCGAGGGGTTCGGTGACCCCGCCGCGGGCCAGGCCGGAGTTGGACACCCCCAACTTGGCCGCGACCACATCCCGCGGGAACGGCCCGTTGCGGCGCAACTCCACCAGCCACTGCGGCGGGTCGGCGCGCAGTGCGTCCAGATCGGCACGGGTGATCGGGGTGGACCGGAACTCCTCGGGTGCCGCCGACAGCAGGATGCCCAGTTTCGCCGCCGCGGTCGCGGGCTTCATCGTTTGGCTCACGGGCGCAGCGTAGCCCGCGCGGTACCCTGCCGGGGTGAGCGCCTCGGAATCGGTCGACCTGTTGCGGGTCGGTTTCGTGCCCGGTGTCACGCTGACCAAGTGGCGCACCCGCTGGGCCGAACGGGTCCGGGCCCGCCTGGAGGTGGGTGAGGTCGCCGCGGACGAGGCCCGGTCGTTGCTGGATCGGGGCGAGCTCGACATGTGCTTCGTCCGGTTGCCGGTCGACCGCGAGGGCCTGCACGCGATCGCGCTCTACGACGAGACGATGGTGGCCTGGGTCGCCAAGGAACACCCGATCGCGGCTTTCGACGAGATCACCTTCGCCGACCTGGCCGACGAGACGGTGCTGCACGAGGTGACCGGGGTCGCCATCGACCGGGTCAACGCCGGAGCCGTGCTGCTGGTGCCGATGTCGGTGGCCCGGTCGGCCAGCCGGCGCGACCTGGTGCATCGTCCGGTGGTCGACGCCGAGCAGGCGACGGTCACCCTCACCTGGCTGATCGACAACGAGAACCCCCTGATCGAGGAGTTCATCGGCATCGTCCGGGGTCGTACCGCGAACAGCTCACGCACCGCCCGGGAACGGGCCGCGGCCCCGAAACACACCCGGGCACCGGACCGATCCCGGTCGAAACCACGTTTCCGGGGTCGCCGGCGCCGCTGACCCGTGGGTCACGGGACCCAGTACACGGGGTGGTAGATGGCGTAATCCCCTGCGTTGGCACGGAAGGACACCGCATCCATGGTGGCTCCCTCCTCCAGTGCCACGATCGCGCAGGCCGTCATCGGGTTACCGACCTCCAGCGCGGTCATGTCGGGCCGGGGGCAGGCCTCGATACCACTGCCGGCGATGAGCACCGGCGAGGCCTTGAGATCGCCGTTGCCATCGCGCAGCGAAAACCCGATGCCCGGGTCGTACTGGTCGCTCAGCGTGGTGCCCGCCTCGTCGTGGGCGGCGATGGTGTAGTCGATGAGGTGGGGTTCACCCTGCACCGCTGACCCCAGCTCGAGGCCGTCCGGGGCGGGTGCCACCTCGGTGACCGTCACTTCGATGCGGCCGGTGTTGACCCGGTCGGTGACCAGGAAGACACCGGTCTCCTCCATCGCCAGTTCGCTCTTCGGAACGGTCACGCCGTCCTGTTCGGCTTGGGCGTCCACCTCGCTGTTGCCGCTGATCGAGTCGTTGCCGCAGGCGGCCAGGGTCAGCACGGGGACGAGTGCCAACGCCACCAGGGCGCCACGTGAACGGGTGTGCATGATTCGGGTCCTTCTCTTGTTCCGATGCCTCATTCTGCCGCTCCCCCGGTTCGTGCACATGGTGTACGGTGCGTGATCTCAACCGCACCCGGACGGGCCGGGCCGCCCGATAAACCGGATGCCCCCGGCGCCGAAGCGAGCCACACTGGGGGTATGCAGGAAATCACCGAAGGACTCATCTCGTGGGCGTCGATCATCGATGATGCGGCGCTGCAGCAGGCGACGACGGCCGCCGAGATGCCGTTCGTGCACCCCCACCTGGCGTTGATGCCGGACGCCCACCTGGGGTTGGGGGCCACGGTCGGATCGGTGATCCCCACCCGCGGCGTGGTGATGCCGGCCGCGGTGGGGGTCGACATCGGCTGTGGCATGGCTGCGGTACGCACCCAACTCACGGTCGCCGAACTGCCCACCGACCGGCGCGAACTGCGCCTGGGTATCGAACGGGACGTTCCGGTCGACCTGGGTGGGCGCAACCGCACCGTGTTCGCCGACCACACCCAGCAGCGCATCGACGAACTGCGCGAACTGGCCCGCAGCACCGACGCCCCGGTCGACCAGTACGCGAAGAGTTGGCCGATGCAGGTCGGCACGCTGGGTTCGGGCAACCACTTCATCGAGATCTGTGCCGATGAGGTCGACCGGGTGTGGGTGTTTCTGCATTCGGGCTCGCGCGGCATCGGCAACCAGATCGCCCGGCACCACATCGCCGTCGCGCACCGGCTCTGCGCCGAGCGCGGCATCGAGCTGCCGGATCCGAACCTGGCCTACCTGAGCGAGGGTGAGCCGGAGTTCGACGCCTACCTGCGCGACCTGAGGTGGGCCCAGCACTTCGCCCGGCTGAACCGCGCCGAGATGATGGATCGGGTGCTGGCCCGGTTGGGCCGCTGGGCGGGGGTGCAGGTGCAGCGCACCGACGAGGTGAACTGCCACCACAACTACACCGAGCAGGAGGAGCACTTCGGCGAAACCCTGTGGGTGTCGCGCAAGGGTGCGATCAACGCCGAGGCCGGACGCCGCGGGCTGATCCCGGGATCGATGGGCACCCGCAGCTACGTGGTCGAGGGTCTGGGCAACCCGGACTCGCTGAACTCGGCCCCGCACGGTGCCGGCCGGGCCTATTCGCGTCGGACGGCCCGGCGCACCTTCACCCAGCAGGATCTCCGCGAGGCGATGGGTGACATCGAATACCACGACTCGGCGGCCTTCGTGGACGAGATTCCGGCGGCCTACAAGGACGTCGACCGGGTGATGGCCGACGCCGAGGGGCTGGTGCGGGTGGTGCACACCCTGCGTCAGTTGGTGAACGTCAAGGGTTCCTGAACCTCACCGAGGGTCCGGACGGTTGGTCGCGTGCCGGCCACCGTCCGGGCCCGTGGCGTTCACCTGCGTGTTACGCCGAGTTTCGGGCCCGTCCCTACCTTGCGACCACTCGGACGAAAGGGACAAACCGTGCATCACCGACCTCGCGTCGCAATCGCCGGCACCGCGGCCTGTGTGGCCCTGTCGATCGCATTCGCGCCATGGGCCACCGCCGACATCGTCGACCCGCAGATCAGCGATTCGGCCGCCGACGCCGAGCTGGCGCTGGCCCCGATCGGCACCCACGAAACGGGCGTCTTCGACGAGTCCGCGGCCGAGATCGTCGCGCACCACCCGGCCACCCAGCGGCTCTTCGTGGTCAACGCCCAGGCCGCCACCATCGATGTGTTGGATGCCAACGACCCGACGGCCCCCACCAAGCTGTTCAGCATCACCGTGCCCGGGGTGACCGCGGCCGACGGATCGGTGATTCCCGAGGGTGCTTCGGCCAACTCGGTGGCGGTGCGTCCTGACGGTCTGGTGGCCGTGGCGGTGGAGAACGCCCCGAAGACCGAGGACGGGTGGGTGGTCTTCTACGACGCCGCCGGTGACGGTTCGACCGCCCTCGGCGCGGTTCGGGTGGGGGCACTGCCCGACATGCTCACCTTCTCGCCGGACGGGCGCAAGGTGCTGGTCGCCAACGAGGGCGAGCCCGCCAACGAGGTGTACACCAAGGACGGGGTCAAGTACTACGCCGCCGACCCGGCCGGCACCGTCAGCGTGATCGACGTGCCCGGCACCGTGGCCGCCCCGGGGCAGGACGCGGTCGTCGGCGTCGGCTTCGATGCGTTCACCACCGCGAACCTGCCCGACGGCGTCCGGATCTCCGGCCCCACCGCCGAGGGGGTCACCAACCCGGTGCCGACCAACCTCGAACCGGAGTACATCGCGGTCGCCGAGGATTCGGCCACCGCCTGGGTGGCGCTGCAGGAGAACAACGCCATCGCCCGGATCGACCTGGGCAGCAACACGGTCACCGACATCTTCGCGCTGGGTCGCATCGACCGCCGCGAGGTGCCGGCCGACTTGTCCGACCGCGATGATGCGATCAACATCACCACCGTGGACGTCCCGCTGTTCTCACTGCGGATGCCCGACGCGATCGCCGCCTACACCGCCGCCGACGGTCAGACCTACCTGGTCACCGCCAACGAGGGCGACGCCCGCGAGTGGGGCGACGACGAATCCGACGACACCTTCTTCATCGACGAGGTGCGGGTGAAGGACCTCGGCTCCGATGGCTACGCCCCGTTGTGCGCCGACGTGTTCGGTGACGTCGCCGCCCCGCAGTCCGACGAACAGTTGGGCCGGCTCAAGGTGACCGTGGACGCCGAGATGGGCACCGACGAGGACGGCAACCCCTGCTACGCCGAACTCCAGGCCTACGGCGGCCGCTCGTTCAGCATCTTCACCGGCGACGGCCGGTTGGTGTACGACTCCGGCTCCGACTTCGAGGACATCACCGCCCGGGTGATCCCGGACTACTTCAACTCCAACCACGACGAGTCGGAATTCGACAGCCGCTCCGACGACAAGGGCGTCGAGCCCGAGGCCGTCACCATCGGGAAGGTCGGCGACCGCACCTACGCCTTCATCGGCTTCGAACGCATCGGTGGCATCGCGGTCTACGACATCACCGCCCCGACCGCACCTGTCCACGTGACCTACGTCAACAACCGGGACTTCTCGGTCAGCGGCGCCGACACCCTGGTGGGTGCGGGTGACCTCGGCCCCGAGGGCATCGCCTTCATCGCGGCGGACGACTCCCCCACCGGGCAGCCGCTGCTGGCCGTCGGCAACGAGGTGTCGGGCACCACCACCGTGTGGTCGGTCACCGACCTGGTCACGCCGCCGGCCGGCGACACCCCGGTGGACGGGGACGACGGCGACGACGACACCCCGGACGATCCGCCGGCCCCGGCCCCGGACGCGCAGCCGAAGAAGCCGGCCGCGATGCCGGCCACCGGCTGCTGATCCGGCAGCGGCGGTTCCACCGCACCGATTCCGCCCCCGAGCCCACCCGGGCTTCGAGGGCGTTTTCGGCTTACGATGCCCGGGTGTCCACCACCCCCGACTCCACAGATCCCGCCGGCACCTCGGGCACCCCCGATCCGCGCCCGACCGCGGCCGCTTCGGCGAGTGCGTCCGGGGCGATGGCGATCTGGGGGCCGGTGGCCAGTGTGGTGGCCGGGTCGATGGTGTCGGTGCAATCCCGGGTGAACGGGGCGCTCGGGGTACACCTGGGTGACCCCTACGGCGCGGCGCTGGTGAGCTTCGGCAGCGGGTTGATCCTGTGTGTCATCGGGGTGCTGGTTTTTCCCGCGGGCCGGCGTGGGATGCGGGCCCTGCCCGGTGTGCTGCGCACCCGCACCGTCCCCTGGTGGTACCTGCTGGCGGGGGTGTTCGGCGCCTACCTGGTGGCCGTTCAAACCAACGTCACGGTGCTGTTGGGTGTGTCGGTGTTCATCCTGTCCCTGGTGGTGGGTCAGGCGATCGGCGGGTTGTTGGTCGACCGGGTCGGGATCGGGCCCGGCGGGCCGAAACCCCTGTCGCCGTACCGGTTGGTCGGCACCGCGTTGATGATCGTCGCGGTGTTCGTGGCGATGCTGCCCCGGATCCTGACCGGTTCGGGCGAGGTGACCCCGGCGACCCTGCTGGGTTTGGCACTGTTGCCGATGCTGGCCGGCATCTTCTCCACCGTGCAAACCGCCTGGAATGCCGCGATCGCTGCGGCCGCCGGAACCCCGTTCACGTCCACCCTGATGAACTTCGTCGCCGGCACCGTGGCGCTGGTGATCACCGTGGTGGTGACCCGCTCGGTGCGCGAGGCCGCGCCGTGGCAGTGGCCCACGCAGTGGTGGCTCTACATCGGTGGGGCGGCGGGCATCGTGTTCATCGCCGCCGCGGCGGTGCTGGCCCGCCACATCGGGGTGTTGCAGACCAGTCTGGGCATGGTCACCGGCATGTTGTTGGCAGCACTGGTGCTGGACGTGGCGTTGCCGACCCCGACGTCCCTGGTCACCCCGGTGACGGTGCTGGGCACCCTCGGCACCCTGGTGGGCTTGGTGGTGGTGACGCTGCCGTGGCGTGCCGCCCCCGGTTTCGTCCGCCGGATCGGCCGGGGCAGTCCCTGACGCGCCGGGGCGTCCGGCCCCGCTCAGAGGTACAGACCGGTGGTTTCGTCGCTGAGGCGTTCGGCGGCCACCGCGTGCAGATCACGTTCACGCAGCAGGGTGTAGTCCTCGCCGCGCACCTCGACCTCGGCGCGGTCCTCGGGGTCGTAGAGCACCCGGTCGCCGACCTCGACGTTGCGCACGCTGGACCCGGTGGCGACCACCTTGGCCCAGGACAGTCGCTTGCCGATCTCGACGGTCGCCGGAATCACGATGCCCGAGTTGGACTTGCGTTCACCGGATTCGCCCTCGGTGCTGACCAACACCCGGTCGTGCAACATCCGGATCGGCAGGGCGTCTGCACTCACGCGTTCACCTGCGCGGTGATCTTGCGCTTGCGCTTCTTCTTCGACGCCGACACGATGCCGCGGACGATCAGCAGGAAGGTGGTGATCCCGGCCAGGGCACCACCGAAGACCACGATGCGATCCAGCCGCGGCCCGTTCTCGTCGATGATCTGGCTCTTGTAGAACGCGAACTCGCGCTTCGCGGCGTCCTTGGCCTGATCGATCTGCCGCTGCTTGATGATCTTGGGGTGTACCTCGTTGATCAACTGGCTGATGTTGGCCGACATCCGGGCACGGGCGGCGGCCAGGTCGGCTTCGATCTGCTCGGGGCTGCGCTCTTCTGCCACGCGTCCTTCTCCTGTCGTCGTCGGCGCCCTGGTGACTGCCGTTTCCCACCCTAGGCCAGGGCCCATTATCCACGCCAACGCGCTAGCATTCCGGCCATGTCAAAACTCGCCGCGGGTGATGTGGCTCCCGCTTTCACCCTCCCCGATGCCGACGGCAACCAGATCTCGCTGAGCGACTACGCCGGCAGCACCGTGATCGTCTACTTCTACCCGGCCGCGATGACCCCGGGGTGCACCAAGCAGGCGGTCGATTTCACCGCCACCGAGCCGGACTGGTCGGCGGCCGGGTACCAGGTGCTGGGGATCTCCCCCGACAAGGTGGAGAAGCCGGCGAAGTTCCGCGAGAAGCAGTCGGTCAACTTCCCGTTGCTCTCCGACGAGGATCGTGCGGTGATGACCGCCTACCACGCCTTCGGCGACAAGAAGCTCTACGGCAAGGTCGTGCAGGGCGTGATCCGTTCGACCTTCATCGTCGACGTCGATGCCGACGGCAAGGGTACGATCAAGGACGCGCAGTACAACGTGCGGGCCACCGGTCACGTGGAGCGGCTGCTGCGCAACCTGGGGGTCTGACTCCCCCGGCCGGAGTGGTGGAATTGGTAGACACGCAGGATTTAGGTTCCTGTGCCTTGCGCGTGAGGGTTCGAGTCCCTTCTCCGGTACCGATGCTCGTCCGGTTCCCCCTCCCTGCCCCCAAATGCACCCGAAAAGTGCACCTGCACCCGAAAAGTGCTGCGCTTTCGGTGTGCATCTGCGCTTTTGGGGTGCATGAGGCCGGGACGGCCGCCACGACAGCGACGTGGCGCGCCCCGGGTTTCGGGACGCGCCACGCGCAGTGGGTCGGGGGGTCAGTCCTCGACGATGACCCGGGCTTCGGCTTCCTTCGGACGCGGGTCGGCCTTGGCGGCGTTCAGCACCGCGTAGGACAGGCCGGCGATCGCGGCACCGACGATCGGGGCGACGATGAACAACCAGACCTGCCCCAGGGCCTCCCCGCCGGCGAACCAGGCGACACCCAGCGAGCGGGCCGGGTTCACCGAGGTGTTGGTGACCGGAATCGAGATCAGGTGGATCAGGGTCAGGGCCAGACCGATCGCGATCGGGGCGAAGCCCTTGGGGGCGCGGTCGTCGGTGGCACCCAGGATGATCCAGACGAACACCGCGGTGAGCACGATCTCGATCAGCAGCGCGGCCATCATGCTGTAGCCGTCGGGGGAACGCTCGGCGTACCCGTTGGTGGCGAATCCGCCGGCCACCGCGTCGAAACCGTCCTTACCGGAGGCGATCACGAACAGCACCAGACCGGCCAGCGAACCGCCGATGATCTGGGTGACAATGTAGGGCAGGACGGCCTTGGGCTCGACCCGCTTGGCGAGCACCAGGCCGATGGTGACCGCGGGGTTGAAGTGGCCGCCGGAAATGTGACCCAGCGCGTAGGCCCCGGTCAGCACCGTCAGGCCGAAGGCGAGCGAGACACCGACGAAGCCGATGCCCATGTTGACCTGTTCTTCGGTGAGCACCTTGGCGGCCAGGACGGCCGACCCACAGCCGCCGAAAACCAGCCAGAACGTGCCCAGGAATTCGGCCCAGAGCCGATTGGGCATGGGGACGGGGTTCATGATGGAAAGACCTCCGGGATCGTGAGGATGCGGGCTTCCTCGCCAATTCGCGATCCGGTCACAGCGACACGGATCGCCGGGTCAGCGGGTGAGGGAAGTTCCGCCCCCGATGACCTGCTGCTCATGCAAGCGGCTGTCGGGTCGGGCCGCAACCACAACCCACGATCAGGACGCAATCGTTATCCGTATTGAACATCAGCCACACCGACGCCGGTTGAGCCCGTCGCTCGTACCGAGCCCGTCGAAGTGAAACCAGTCGGCCCCCGGATCGACAGCCGACCGTCAGCGGCGCCGGTATCCGACCCAGTCGAAACCGTCCTGCGGATCGCGGTAGGTCTCCGCCCATTCGTCCGCGGGCAGACCGGGAAAAGTGGTGTCCCCGGAGGGTTCGGCGTGCACCTCGGTGACCTCCCAGCGGCCGATCAGATCCCAGGCCATCCGGTAGATCTCACCCCCGCCGAAGATCCACACGGTGCGGCCGGGGGCCAGTTCGGCGGCTCGGGCCAGAGCGTCGTCGAGGCTGTGGACGACGTGGGCGCCGGGGGCCGACCAGTCGGACGAGCGGGTGAGCACCATCGAGGTGCGTCCGGGCAGGGCGCCGGGCAGGGAGTCCCAGGTGCGCCGGCCCATCACCAGCACGTCCCCCATGGTGAGGCGCTTCAACCGGGGCAGGTCGCCCTTGAGCCGCCACGGCATGTCACCGTCGGCGCCGATCACCCCGTTGCGGGCCACCGCGACGATGCCGGCGATGTCGGGGGCATCGGACGTGGGGGCGTGCTCGGTGCGGTGCTCGGGCTCCGGGGTGTCCCCGATACCGGCGATCTGGTCGCTGGGCGCTTGGTCCGGTCGGCGGATGTCTCCAGGGGTTTCGACACCTGACCGCAAGCGGCCAGGGCTCAACCAGCGTCCCCGGTCGGCATTGCTCAACCGGCGTCCTTGGTCGACACTGCTCGACCGGTGTCCTGGGTCGGTCATCAGATGGCGATCGGGGCCTTGATGCCCGGGTGGGGGTCGTAGCCGGTGACGGTGATGTCGTCGAAGCCGAAGCTGTCGATGTCGGTCACCGCCGGGTTCAGGGTGAGGGTGGGCAGTGGGCGCGGGTCCCGGGCCAACTGGGTGCGGGCCTGTTCGAGGTGGTTGGAGTACAGGTGCGCGTCCCCCAGGGTGTGCACGAAGTCACCGACCTCGAGACCGCAGATCTGGGCGACCATGTGGGTCAACAGCGCATAGGACGCGATGTTGAACGGCACCCCCAGAAACACATCACCGGAGCGCTGGTAGAGCTGGCACGACAGCTTGCCCTCCCCGACCCAGAACTGAAACAGGGTGTGGCAGGGCTGCAGCGCCATCTCGTCGAGTTGCCCGACATTCCAGGCGCTGACCAGGTGCCGGCGCGAATCCGGGTTGGCCTTGATCTGGGCGATCACCTGCTGCAACTGGTCGATGTGCCCGCCGGCGGCGTCCGGCCACGACCGCCACTGGTAGCCGTAGATCGGGCCGAGGTCACCGTTGTCGTCGGCCCACTCGTCCCAGATCGTGATCTTGTGTTCGTGCAGGTAATCGACATTGGTGCCGCCGCGGATGAACCACAACAGCTCGCCGATCACCGACTTGAGGTGCACCTTCTTGGTGGTGACCAGCGGGAACCCGTCGGCCAGGTTGAATCGCATCTGGTGGCCGAACACGCTCAACGTGCCGGTTCCGGTGCGGTCGCCCTTCTCGACGCCCTCGGTGAGGATCCGGTCGACCAAATCCAGGTAGGCCCGCATGGTTACTCCTCCCCCGCGCCGGCGGCCAACAGTTCGGGCAGCCGGGCGACCATCGCCCGCACGGCCCGTCCGCGATGACTGATCCGGTCCTTCTCATCGGCCGACAGTTCGGCCGTGGTCCGCTCGTGCCCCTCGGGGACGAAGATCGGGTCGTAACCGAACCCGTTCGTGCCACGCGGTTCGGCAATGATCACGCCCTCGACCTCACCGCGCAGCACCTCGGTGCGGCCGTCGGGGTGGGCGAAGGCCATGGCGCAGACGAACCGGCCGGTGCGGCGGCGGGGTTCGACGTCGTGCAGTTGGCGCAGCACCAGCTCCAGGTTCGCCCGGTCGTCCCCCTCGGGCCCGGCCCACCGGGCCGAACGCACCCCGGGCATCCGGTTCAGCACATCGACCTCCAGGCCGGAGTCGTCGGCCAGGGCGGGCAGACCGGTCGCCTCGGCCGCGGCGGTGGCTTTGAGCAGGGCGTTGCCCTCGAAGGTCAGCTCGGTTTCGTCCGGTTCGGGGTAGTCGGCGACCTCGGCCAGGCCGACGATCTCGAGCCCGGCTTCCTCGGCGAGCCGGCGCAGTTCGGCCAGCTTCTTGGTGTTGTGGGTCGCCAACACGACCCGGCTCATCGCGGTGTCGGTCATGCCAGGGCCTCGTTCTGCAGGCGGGTGAGTTCGGCGCAGCCGGCCACCCCGAGGTCGAGCATCGCGTTGAGTTGGTCGCGGTCGAAGGGGTCGCCCTCGGCGGTGCCCTGCACCTCGACGAAGCGGCCGTCACCGGTGCACACGATGTTCATGTCGACCTCGGCGGTGGAATCCTCCTCGTACGGCAGGTCCAGCACCGGCACCCCGTCGACGATGCCGACCGACACCGCGGCCACCGACCCGGTGAGCGGTTCACCGGCCAGCAGGTTGCGTTGCCGCAGCCAGGACACCGCGTCGGCCAGGGCCACGTAGGCACCGGTGATCGCGGCGGTGCGGGTGCCGCCGTCGGCCTGCAACACATCGCAGTCGATCACGATGGTGTTCTCACCGAGCGCCTTGTAGTCGATCACCGAGCGCAGGGCGCGTCCGATCAACCGGGAGATCTCGTGGGTGCGGCCACCGACCCGACCCTTGATCGACTCGCGGTCGCTGCGGGTGTGGGTGGAGCGCGGCAGCATCGCGTACTCGGCGGTGACCCAGCCCAGCCCGCTGCCCTTGCGCCAGCGTGGCACCCCTTCGGTGACCGAGGCGGCGATCAGTACCCGGGTGCGGCCGAACTGCACCAGCACCGACCCCTCTGCGTGGTCGAGCCAGTTGCGGGTAATGGTGACCGGACGGAGTTGGTCGGGGGCGCGGCCGTCGAAGCGTGCAGACATGACCGCAACCCTACCGGCGGGCGGCGACGGTTTCCGCCGGTGCGTCAGATCGCGATGCGCAGGCCGGGACGGGCCACCTCGATCGGCCCGGAGTAGGCCTCGGCGGCACCGGCGAGGGTGGCCTCGACATCGGCCCAGGGTGCGATGTGGGTGAGCACCAGGGCGCCCACCCCGGCCGCGGCGGCGGCCTCCCCGGCTTGGCGTCCGGTCAGGTGGACGCCCTCGGGCACGTTGGTCTGGTCGGCGAAACCGGCCTCGGCCAGCAGTACGTCGGCGCCGGTGGCCAACTCGACCAATGCCGCACAGGGGCCGGTGTCGCCCGAATAGACCAGGCTGCGTCCGTCCGCCTCCAGCCGAATCGCGTAGGCCTCCACCGGGTGCGCGACCCGGGCGACCCGCAAGGCGAAGGGCCCGATGCGGTCGGGGTCGGTGATCGGCTGGTACCGGTAGGTGCCTTCGAGTTTGGCCAGTTCGGGGGCCAGCGCCCCGGGGGTGGCGGGGGTCGCCAGTTCGGCCTGGGCCAGGCGGGTCATCGCGTCGGCGGGGGCGAGCAGCGGCAACCGCTGCCACCGGTCGGCCAGCGGGTGCCGGGCGGCGACGTGCAGGGCCACCGCATCGAGGCTGTGGTCGGCGTGCAGGTGCGACAGGATCAGCCCGTCCAGCTCGGTCACGTCGGTGACGCCGTACAGCGCACCGAAGGCGCCGGGACCGAGGTCGAGCACCACCTGCCCCCGATCGGTGCGCACCAGATAACAGGAGGCGGGATTGTCCGGCCCCGAGGCCGAACCGGACGAGCCGA
>JAAYAO010000349.1 GCA_012719335.1 Propionibacterium sp.
AGTCGACCCCGCACAGGTTCAGGTCGAACAGCGCCGCACAGCGCCGGGCCAGCCCGGCCAGGTGGTCGGTGAGGGCCACCGCCCCCAACTCGGTGACCCGGCAGCCGGTGATCGGCGAGGCCTTGCGCACCGCGGTCACCGTGTCGTCGATGACGTAGAGCTTCAGGTCGACCCCGTCGCCGGGGTGGTACTCCTGGGCGATCAGTTCGGGTTCGGGCCAGGTGAGGGCGGCCAACTCCTCGGGGGTGTCCACGATCACCAGGCCGGCGCTGTTGTCACCGAAGATCGGCTTGCAGATCAGCGGGTACACCAGGTCGGAGTCGAGCACATCGGACACCGAACCGATCACGGTGTGCGGCATCGGAATACCCGCGTCGGCGAAGGCGGCGGTCATCAGCCGCTTGTCGCGCACGTTCTCGATGGAGTCGGCGGCGTCGAGCACCCGGGCGCCCTCCTCCCGGGCCCGGTCGAGGGCCTCGAGCAGTCGTGGTTGCCGGCCGCGGGCCACCAGCAGATCACAGGTGCGTACCGCCTCCCGCCACTGCCGGGTGTGCACCTGGGTCTCGTCGAATACCGAGACCCGGGCTCCGCGCTTGAGCAGCGAGTTGACCATGCCCAGGGGCTGGAGTTGGTCGCGATAACGCCGATCGGTGAGGACGAGGATGTTGCCGGTCATGCCAGGCAGTCCACCGGGTGAACGTGAGGTGTCCATGTGGTGAACGTGAGAGATCGCTCATCTGACCGGGGCTGCCCGCGGCGGCCGGCGGGCCCGGTTGGCCGGGTGTGTGTCCGGGGCCCGCTGCTGCAAACCGCCTCATTTCGGGGCCTCGACCCCCTATCTCGGATAACGGCTCGAAAGAAGGCGGTTTGCAGCAGCGACGGCGGTTGGCCGGTCGCTAACCTTGTGCTCATGACTTTCGGGGAGATCGAGTGAGCAATACCGACATCGGCTACCTGACCATCGGCATCTGCGCGCTGCTGCTGGCGATTCTGATCGTGCGGGTGTTGCGGTTCTTCCGCCGCGACGAGATCTTCACCGGCATCACCCCCGGGCAGTTCCCGCTGCCGGGGCAGGACGCCGGACGCGCCCGGGTCCGCCCGGGGCAGGAGTACTCCGGCCCGGTGGCGGTGCAGTTCAGCCCGCCCGCGGGGCTCAGCCCGGGCCTGGTCGGCACCGTGGTGGACGGGGTCGCACACATGCACGACGTCACCGCCACGATCGTCGACCTCGCGGTGCGTGGGTACTGCACCATCGAAACCGTGGATGCCACCGGCGCGAAGGTGGACCGTCCCGAAGAACTCCGCGGCCGGGACAAGCGCCGCCAGGACTGGTTGATCACCCAGCGCACCGACATCGACCCCGGCCAATTGTCGGCGATCGAGAAGCGGCTGCTCAGCCAGATGTTCGCCCGCGGCCCGCAGGTGTTGATGTCGCAGCTCACCGGCCGCTTCGGGATGGCGATGCGCGAGGCCCAGCAGAACCTCTACCACGAGGTCGTCGCCCGCGGCTGGTATCCGAAACACCCGCAGATGTCCGGGTCGTCGTGCCTGGGCCGGCTCGGCGTGGTGGTTGGTATCGGCGCCTTCCTGGTGTTCGCCGGCGCCGGGTTGCCCGGCCCGTGGGGTGCGATCTGCGGCGCCCTGATTCTGGCCGCGTTCATCGTGCTGTGGCGGTTCGGACGGGGCCGGGTGCCGCGCACCGCCGAGGGCACCGCGGTGCGGATTCAGGCCCTGGGCTTCAAGCAGTACCTGGAAACCGCCGAGGCCGACCAGATCAAGTTCGAGGAAGCCGCCGACATCTTCAGCCGCTACCTGCCGTACGCGATCGTGTTCGGGGTGGCCGACCGGTGGGCCAAGGTGTTCGGCGAGGTCGCCGCCCGGGCCCGGGTCGAGGGATACGACCTGTCCGACTTCTACCTCGGCTGGTTCGTGCTGGACGTCGCCACCGATGCGATGTGGTACTCGATGATGTTCGGGGGCGACATGCTCGGCGACATGATCGGCGCGGTCGACTTCGGCGGATTGGTCGAGGGCGCCACCGAGGGCCTGGCCGGATTCGCCGAGGGGGTCGGTGACTTCATCGGTTCGGCCGACGGCCTGCCCGACCTCGGGGACGGCTGCGACGGGTGTGACTTCGACTTCTGACCCGTCGCTGAGGCAGCCCGGTGACCGGGTTCGCGAATGGGGGACGCCGACGTCAACGAAAGGCGACAGTTCTCAACCACGGGTGACTTTCGCTGCCGTTTGACCATCGGAGCGGGCAGGATGTGGGGCACCGGCTATCAGGGTCGGTTCGCTTCTGGAGGTGTGCGAGGTGTTTCCCCCGCCCGGTTCGCCGTTCGACCGCCCCGGGCCGCACGGATCCGCGGCGGGTCAGCCGCCGCCCCCCGCGGGTGGACGACCAGCCCATCCCACCGGCCCACCACCGGCCGGCCCGTCCGGCCCCCCGCCACCACCCCCGCAGTGGATCCCGCCCCCGCAATGGGGCCCACCCGCGCCACCCCAGGCCCCACCGCCCCAGACCTGGGCGCCACCCACCGGCCGCCCGGTGCGGCCCCGCTCCCGTGGCCGCCGGGTGTGGACGGTGCTGTTGGTGGCCCTGGTCGCGATCGGCACCTTCGCCGGGTCGATGCTCGGTGCGGCACCTCCCGCCGACCTGCCCGGGGGCCGGGCCCTCGACCTGATCGGCGTGGACGGGCATGTCGAGCTCCTGGCCCCTGCCGGGGGGCCGGCCGAGCAGCGCGAATGGGCGCACCTGTACGGATCCGAGGCGTTCAGCGGGCCCTACGAGTTTTTCATGGTGATGTCGGTCGAGGGCGGCCCGACCATGGACGAGGCGCTCGCCACCCACTGGATCCGGCACACCACCACCCTCGAGGACGGCACCCAGCACCATTGGCTCTACTCGATCGACGACGCCGGCCTGCACATGCGGATGACCGTCGCCGAGGACATGGCCATCACCTACCTGCCGGGCCGGCTGGACGTACCGGCCGATGTCGCCCCCGGGATGGAATGGCAGAACTCCGGCACGCTGCACGTGCTCGGCACCGGCCAGTTCCCCTACACCTCCGAGGCGACTGCCTCCGCCGCCGACGAGTTCGGCGCCGGGTGTCTCCGCATCCGCCATGTCGACCAGATCGAGGGCGCCGGTGAGCTCGTGCAGGACTTCGTCTGGTGCCCGGGCCGGGGCGTGGTGTCCGACGGCAGCTACAGTCACGTCGAGCAGCCGGCACCCGAGCGCACCCCGGTCGCCCAGGACTGGACCCCGCAAAACTGGACCTACAACGAGCCCACCGCGATGCAGTACGAGGCGGGCATCCTGAACGTGATGCCCCTGTCGGAGCCGCTCGGCATCGACGGACGGGCCGTGGTGTTGAGTACCACCCAGGACCTGGTCGCCTTCGACGACAACTGGATCTACCGGGGGGTGAGCCGGCCCGGCGGGCGACCGACCGCCGCCACCCAGGCCGAGGACCTCACCCTGATCGCGTCCGCCAACCGCACGATCACCGCCACGGACGACCGGCTGTGGCGACGCTGGCAGATCGACACCGATGACGTGGCGGTGCAGGTGGTGCCGGCCGGCCCCGACCACTTCGTCTCGGTCACCTCCAGCGGCCAGGTGACCCTGCACACCCTGAACGACGGGGCGGTGGTGTGGCAGCACACCCACCCGGGGGCGGCGGACTTTCCGGTGCGGGTGCAGAACGGACGGGTCTTCGTGGTGTCCGGACGCCAACAGGTCACCGCGCTGAACCGGGCCGACGGCACGACCCTGGCCACCGTCGAACTCCCCGACATGGTGCAAACCATCGGTGCCGGCGACGACCTGCTGGTGGTGCTGGGCGACACCGGGCGCCTCTTCGCCTACAACACGGACGGTACCCCCCGCTGGCGGGCGATGATCGGCGGACGCCGGCTGATCGCCGAAGTGGTCGTCACCGACACCGAAGTGGTCTACGGCGGCGCGGAGATGATGATCGCGTTCGACCGCGACGACGGCCGGACGACCTGGCGGCGGGATCAGCCCGCGGCGCAACTGCTCACCGACGGTGAATACGTGGTGGCCTACGACCAGACCCACCTGAGCGTGCTGCGCGGCGACGAGACGGTGCATCACTGGCCCCTGTCGGTCGACTACTCGGTCTCCGATTTCCACTGCCGGGGGCTGTCCGACGGGGTGGTCTGCATCGACGGCAATGGCCGGATCAGTGAGGCGCGGCCATGAGGCGGGTCGGGGATGTGCTGCGGGGGTGGCTCAACCTGGCGCTGATCGACGCGATCCGCACCGGCGCACCGCAACCGCGCACCTGGTCGTTCGGGTTGCGGGCGGTGACCGTGGTGGGGGCCATCGCCTTTCTGTTGGCGGGGGCCCTGACGGCGCTGTCGCCCCTGTTGCGGCAGCACACCGAACTGGCCGTGGGCGCCAACCGGCTGGTCATCCCGACCTGGTCGGCCCCGCTGGTGATTTGGATTCTGGTGGTGG
>JAAYAO010000037.1 GCA_012719335.1 Propionibacterium sp.
AAGTGACCGAGCGCATCGAGAAGCGCCTGCATGCGCGATCCTCGTCGGAGAAACGCCCCTTCCGCGTCGGCACCCCCTGACCCGGGCCCGGTTTCGACGGACGCTCGCCGGCGCGAGCAGGGCGCGCAGCGCCCGGGTCGAAGCCAGCGACCGGTGCGACCCGACGCATCGCGGGATCAGCCGGCGGCGGCTCGTCCGGCGCGGCGGCCGAAGTAGGTGCCGTCACCCAGCGATGTGCCCGAGACATAACCCCAACCGTGCAATCCCGAACTGGCCCGGCCGGCGGCGTACAACCCCGGGATCGGCTCACCGACCAGATCGCACACCTCGCCGTCCACGGTGGTGTGCAGGCCACCGATGGTGAACACCCCCGCAGCACTGCCCTTCGGGCCGGCCTGGTCGTTGCGCGCCTTCTCGGGGGATTCGGCGAAGCTGTTGCGCACGTTCATCGCCCCGAAGGGGGCGGTCAACGGCCGCAGCCAGCGGGCCGACTTGCCGAACAGTGGATCCTCACCCCTGGCGGCGTGCTCGTTGTAGAAGGCGATCGTGTCGCGCAGGCTGCCGGCGGGGAAGCCGCACAGCTCCTCGAGTTCCTCGACCGTTTCGGCGACATGGTGTGGACGGGCGCCCCAGCTCAGATCGTCGGAGACCTCCTCGAAGGCCTGCTCGTCCAGAATCACCCAGACCTCCAGGTCGTGCTCGTACAGGGCGGTCTGACCGACCCGTCCCGGGTACACGTCCTCGTTGATGATCCGCTGACCCTGCCAGTTGACCACGATGCCGCGGGTCATGAAGGCGGGCACGAAGGCGATACCGATCTGACCGGCCGACATCCTCCGCACCCCGGCCCCGACCGACTGGCCCAGCAGAATGCCCGAGCCGTTGTCGTTGCCGTCGGAGTTGGTGCCGACCCCGATCATCTGCGGGGCGTGCTGTTCGACCATCCGGGGGTTGTCGATGAAACCGCCGGTGGTGATGATCACGCCCTTGTTCGCCCGGATCGCCCGGTTCTCACCGAAGGAGCGCACCACCACCCCGGCCACCCGGTCACCGTCCAGAATCAGTCGGACGGCCCGGGAGTCGTTCTGCACCCGCACCTCGGTGGCCTCCACCGCGGCCATCAGGTGCTGCATCAGCACCTTGCCGCCGAACCCGTCCGACTGCACCCGGTGCCCGCGCGGGGCCATCGGGGTGATCGACGAGAACGGGGCGGCGTTCTCACCCAGCCACATCAGCCCGTCGTCGGTGGGCGGCACCCAACTCGGCTCGTCGTAGAACGACGGCTTGAACGGCACGCCGTACCCGGTCAACCAGTCGTAGTGCTCCAGGGAATCCTGCGCGTAGAGCCGGATCTTGTCCTCGGGGGCATTCGGCCCGAGCGCGCCGATCAGATACTCGGCCATCGCCTCGGGGGTGTCGTCGAAACCGCAGGCCCGCTGGGTCGGGGTGCCGCCACCGAGGTACATCTCCCCGCCCGACATCGCCGAGGAACCACCCCCGCCGCTGAGCATCTCCAGCAGGATCACCGAGGCGCCCTGCTCGTGGGCGGTGAGGGCGGCGGCGGCACCGGCGCAGCCGTACCCGATGATCACCACATCGGCGGTGTCGGCCCAGTCGGTGACCTCGTTGATCGACAGGGGACGCAGAATCTCGGCGGCCATCGCCTGGCTCCTTCTACCGGAATCGGGGGACGGGCCCGATCATGGCCAGCCCGCGGCGCGCGGCGGGAAAGGGTTCCGCTCAGCAAGACGTCAGCGCGTGACGCCGCCCAGAATCAGCGAGACCACCATCGCCAGGATCACCGAGTTGAACGCGAAGGCCACCAGGGTGTGGTTCATCGACAGTTTGCGCATGGTGGTCGTGGTGATCGACACGTCGGTGGTGCCGAAGGTGGTTTGGGCCCCCAGCGACACGTACAGGTAGTCGCTGAACGACCGCGGACCCTCCCCGGGGAACTGGAAACCGGTGGCGGTGAAGTCGGCCCGGACGTACTGCACCGCGAACATGATCCACACATTCACCCAGGACGCGACCACCAGTACCGCCGCGCTGGCCATCAGCACCGGGGTGCGCATCGAGGAGTTCACCAGCAACGCCCCCACCCCGATCAGGGCCATCGCCGACACCTGCACCGACCAGGACGGGGCGCTGCCGGTGCCGGTGAACCAGCGCACCAGGGCGAACCGCGACAGCCCGCGACGTTCGCTGCGATCGGCCGAGGCCACCGCTGCGCGCAGCCGGTCACCGGATCGTCCGCGATAGGCCAACCAGGTCGACAGCGATTGGAACAACGCGAACACCGACCAGCCCCACAGCACCGACTCCCAGGCCAGGGTGTCCAGGTTCTCGTCCCAGCATCCACAACACCAGCCCGGCGACCAACACGCCGCCGAGGGTGGTGATCAGACTGGGGATCACCGCCACCCAGGCCCGTCCCCTTCGGACAACAACAGTCGGGACGTACGTGTATTCGAAGCCACGCAGGTCATGGTAGGCCCGCCGGGGCACCTAGGATGGCAGCCGTGGAGAGCTATCTGGTGTGGATCATCATCGGTGCCGCGGTACTGGTGTCGGCTGCGGTGGTCGGATTGGTGGTGGCGACCCGACGTCGCCGGGAGTTGCCACCGGCCGAACAACCACCGCAGGTCGGCGCCGGTTCGGGCACCGTCGTCGAGGACCGGCCGACCGGGGACGTCGGCGTCGACATCCTGCCGACCGAGGTTCCGGTCGAGGCGCCCACCGAACCGGCCGAACCCGCGCTGGACACCCCCGAACCACCCCGCTCCCGGCTGGCCCGGCTGCGCCGACGCCTGGCCGGGCAGCAGAACGCGCTGTCCCGCGGACTGTTGGCGCTGTTGTCGCGCGACCGGATCGACGAGGACACCTGGGAGGACTTCGAGGACACCCTGCTCACCTCCGACCTGGGGGTCGGGCCGACCACCGAGTTGGTCACCCGGCTGCGGCAGCGGCTGTCGATCGACGGGGTGGCCGACTCCGAGGAGGCCCGCCGGGTGCTGCGCGAGGAGATGATCGCGCTGGTCGACCCGACGATGGACCGCAGCCTGAACGTCGAACGCACCGGCGACCAGCCCGCGGTGGTGATGGTGGTCGGGGTGAACGGCACCGGCAAGACCACCACCGTCGGCAAACTCGCCCGGGTGCTGGTCGCCGAGGACAAGGACGTGATGCTCGGCGCGGCCGACACCTTCCGCGCCGCCGCGGCCGAACAGTTGGCGACCTGGGGTTCGCGGGTGGGCGTCCCGACCGTCCGTGGTGAGGAGGGCGCCGACCCCGGCAGCGTGGCCTTCAACGCGGTTGCGGCCGGCATCGACCAGGAGGTCGACGTGGTGCTGATCGACACCGCGGGGCGACTGCACACCAAGACCGGCCTGATGGACGAGCTGGGCAAGGTCAAGCGGGTGATCGAGAAGAAGGCCCCGGTCACCGAGGTGCTGCTGGTGCTGGACGCCACCACCGGCCAGAACGGCCTGACCCAGGCCCGCATCTTCCGGGAGGTCGTCGACGTCACCGGCATCGTGCTCACCAAGCTGGACGGTTCGGCCAAGGGCGGCATCGTGATTCAGGTGCAGCGCGAGCTCGGTGTGCCGGTGAAACTGATCGGGTTGGGTGAGGGTGTGGACGATCTGGCACCCTTCGACACCGAGCAATTCGTCGACGCGCTGTTGCTCGACGACAATGGGTAGGGTGGACCGATAGCCCACTTCCGGCGAACCGACTACTGAGGACGACCGTTGTTCGACACACTCTCCGACCGGCTGGCCGCGACGTTCAAGAGCCTGCGCGGCAAAGGCCGGTTGAGCGACGCCGATATCGACGCGACCGCTCGCGAGATCCGCATCGCGCTGCTCGAGGCCGACGTCAACCTGACCGTGGTCAAGGATTTCGTGGCCGCGGTCAAGGAGCGGGCCAAGGGCGCCGAGATCAATCAGGCGCTCAACCCCTCGCAGCAGATCATCAAGATCGTCAACGAAGAGCTGGTCGAGATCCTGGGTGGCGACACCCGCACGATCCGCTTCGCCAAGCACCCGCCGACGGTGATCATGCTCGCCGGCTTGCAGGGTGCCGGTAAGACCACCCTGGCCGGCAAGCTCGCGAAATGGCTCAAGGACGACGGCCACTCGCCGCTGCTGGTCGCCGCCGACCTGCAACGTCCCAATGCGGTCACCCAGTTGCAGGTGGTCGGCCAACGGGCCGGCGTGCAGGTCTTCGCCCCCGAACCCGGCAATGGGGTCGGCGACCCGGTTCAGGTCGCCCGCGACGCGATCGGTGAGGCCCGGCGCCGCTTGTTCGACGTGGTGATCGTCGACACCGCCGGCCGGTTGGGTGTCGATGCCGAGCTTATGCAGCAGGCCGCGAACATTCGCGATGCGGTGAACCCCGACGAGGTGCTGTTCGTCGTCGACGCGATGATCGGTCAGGACGCGGTGAACACCGCCAAGGCGTTCGCCGACGGGGTCGGCTTCGACGGCGTGGTGCTGACCAAGCTCGATGGTGACGCCCGCGGTGGTGCCGCGCTGTCGATCGCCCGGGTGGCCGGCAAACCGATCATGTTCGCCTCCAACGGCGAGGGGTTGAAGGACTTCGACGTCCTCCACCCCGACCGGATGGCCAGCCGGATTCTGGGGATGGGTGACATGCTCACCCTGATCGAACAGGCCGAACGCACCTTCGATACCGAACAGTCGGCCAAGGCCGCCGCGAAGATCACCAGCAAGGGTGGTTCGGAGTTCGGTCTGGGCGACTTCCTGGAACAGATGAAGCAGGTCCGCAAGATGGGGCCGCTGTCGAAGGTCTTCGGGATGCTGCCCGGGATGGGCGACCTGAAGGGCGCCATCGACGACATCGACGAGAGGGAGATCGACCGGATCGAGGCGATCATCCTGTCGATGACCCCGGCCGAACGCGACAACCCCAAGATTCTGGACGGCTCCCGCCGGGCCCGGATCGCGAAGGGTTCGGGCACCCAGGTGTCGGACGTGAACAGCCTGGTGAACCGCTTCTTCGACGCCCGCAAGATGATGAACCAGTTCGCCACCGGCGGAGGCCTGCCCGGAATGCCGGGGATGCCCGGTCTGCCCGGTGGTGGCGGGGGCCGCAAACAGGCCCGCAAGCAGAAGAAGAGCGGACGCAAGGTGTCGGGTAACCCGGCCAAGCGCAACCGTCCGCCCGCGCCCGCTCCGGAGCCGGCGAACCCGGCGGCAGCCTTCGGCCAGGCCCCGCCGAGCGAGAAGGAAATGCAGCAGGCGATGGCGAACTTCGAGTTGCCGCCCGAGCTGCGGGGCATGTTCGGGGACAAGTGAGGCCATGACCGCGCCGGTGTTGCACGTCCGCGGGGTGCTGTTGCCCTCGTCCGAGCCGGTCGACCTGTGGTTGGCCGACGGCGTGGTGCACACCGAGCCGGTGCCGGGCGCCGAGACCGTGCACACCGGCGGCTGGATCGTGCCCGGTTTGGTCGACGCGCACTGCCACCTCGGGTTGGGTGCCGGCGGTGCGGTGGACGAGGAGACCACCCTCGATCAGGCGACCACCGACCGGGACGCCGGCACGCTGCTGGTGCGCGACGCCGGTTCACCCAGCGACACCCGGTGGATTCAGGGCCGCGACGACCTGCCCCGGCTGATCCGCGCCGGCCGGCACATCGCCCGGCCGCGTCGCTACATCCGCAACTTCGCTGTCGAGGTCGAACCCGACGACCTGGTCGACACGGTGGCCGAGCAAGCCCGGGCCGGGGACGGATGGGTGAAGCTGGTCGGTGACTGGATCGACCGCGAGGTCGGCGACCTGGCCCCGTTGTGGCCGGCCGATATCGCCGCGGAGGCGATCGCGCGGGCCCACGAACTCGGCGCGAAGGTGACCGCGCACTGCTTCGGGGAACGATCGGTGGCCGAACTGGTGCGCGCCGGGATCGACGGCATCGAACACGGCACCGGGCTGGACCGCGACACCATCGACCTGATGGCGCAGCGGCAGGTCGCCCTGGTGCCGACCATGATCAACCTGGCCACCTTTCCCGAGATCGCCGCGTCGGGGCAGGAGAAGTTCCCGACCTATGCCGCCCACATGCGCGACCTGCACGCCCGCCACCACGACACCCTGCGCGCCGCGGTCGACGCCGGCGTGCCGGTGTATGCCGGCACCGATGCCGGCGGCACCATCAAGCACGGCCGGATCGCCGACGAGATCGTGGCCCTGGCCGACCTGGCCGGGGCGGAGTTCGCCCTCGGCGCTGCGTCCTGGCGGGCCCGCGATTGGCTCGGCGTCCCCGGCATCGCCCCGGGGGAGTCCGCCGACCTGATCTGCTACGACGCCAACCCGCTCACCGACCCGGCCGTGACCGCCCACCCGGCCCGGGTCATCCTGCGCGGCACGGTCATCGCCTGACGGTTCAGCCCCCTCGCAC
>JAAYAO010000350.1 GCA_012719335.1 Propionibacterium sp.
CAGCCCGGAAACCCCCTGGTACCACGGGCCGACCCTGATGGAGCACCTGGAAACCGTCGAGATCGAGGACGAGGTCACCCACCACCCGATGCGGATGCCGGTGCAGTGGGTCAACCGTCCGAACCTGGATTTCCGCGGCTTCTCCGGGCCGATCGTCTCCGGTGAGGTGCGGCCCGGTGACCAGGTGCGGGTGTTGCCCTCGGGGGCTCGCAGTTCGATCAAGGACATCGTCACGATGGACGGCAACCTCGATCAGGCGATCCTCGGTCAGGCGGTCACCCTGACCCTGAACGACGAGATCGACATCAGCCGCGGTGACGTGCTGTGCGCGGCCGACTCGCCGCTGGCGGTCTCGGATCAGTTCGCCGCCCACATCGTGTGGTTCGCCGAGGACGCGATGCTGCCCGAACGCACCTACCTGTGCCGGATCGGCACGTCCACGGTGCAGGTGCGAATCACCAAGCCCAAGTACAAGGTGAACGTGAACACCCTGGAGAAGTTGGCCGCCGACACCCTCGAGGTGAACGAGATCGGCCAGTGCAACATCAGCTTCAGCCGTCGGGTGCCGTTCGCCCCCTACCAGGAGAATCGCGAACTGGGCGGGTTCCTGATCATCGACCGGATCACCAACGCCACCGTCGGCGCCGGCATGATCGACCACTCGTTGCGCCGCGCCGACAACATCCACTGGCAGTCGGTGGACGTGGGCCGCGAGCAGCGCGAGGACCGCAACGGTCACAAGGCGGTCGCCCTGTGGTTCACCGGACGCTCCGGTGCGGGCAAGTCGACCATCGCCAATGTGGTGGAGAAGCACCTGCATGCCCGCGGGGTGCACACCTACCTGCTGGACGGCGACAACGTCCGACACGGTCTGAGCCAGGACCTCGGCTTCACCGACGCCGACCGGGTGGAGAACATCCGTCGGGTCGGTGAGGTGACCCGCCTCTTCGTCGACTCCGGGGTGGTCGTGCTGACCGCGTTGATCTCGCCGTTCAGCCGTGACCGCAACGCGGTGCGGGAGCGGATCGGGGTGGACGACTTCTGCGAGATCTACGTCGACGCCTCACAGGAGGTGGCCGCCGAACGGGATCCGAAGGGCCTGTACAAGAAGGCGGCCGAGGGGGACATGAAGTACTTCACCGGCCTCGATTCCTCCTACGAGGCCCCGGAGAACCCCGACATCCACCTGGACACAACCCTGTTGTCACCGGAGGAGGCGGCCACCAAGGTGATCACCTGGCTGCGCGACAACAAGAAGATTCGCTGACCGCGGATCGTCGAACCGTCCACCCCGTGCGCGGGTGACCCCGGTGCGGGTCATCCGGGCCCGGGGCGGATCTGCATCACCCCGCACCGCCCGGTTCGTCCGTGGCGCATCAGGAAGGAGTGCGATGGGGGCACTCGCACTGACCGGTACGGCCGCGGCCGTGGCGGCGCTGATCGTGGCGGTCGGCATGCTGGTTCTGTTCATCACCGAGACCTACCCGCCCGAGGTGGTGGCGGTGGCCGGTGCCGCAGTGCTGATCGTGCTGGGCATCGTGCCGGCCGAGCTGGCCGCGGCGACCTTCGCCAATCCGGCACCCTGGACGATCGCCGGCATGTTCATTCTGGTCGGAGCACTGGTGCGCACCGGCGGGCTGGACGCCCTGGGCCGGTTGGCCACCGGGTATGCGAAGACCCGCCCGAAACTGACCATGCTCGGCATCGGGGTGGTCACCGCGGTGTTGTCGGCCTTCCTGAACAACACCCCGCTGGTGGTGGTGATGATGCCGGTCTACATCCAGCTCGCCCGGTCGCTGAAGGTGGCACCGTCCAAGGTGCTGATCCCGTTGTCGTACTTCGCCATCCTCGGCGGCACCCTGACGATGATCGGCACCTCCACCAACCTGGTGGTGGACGGGGTGTGGGCGCAGGCCGGGCTCGGCCATTTCGGCATCTTCGAGATCACCCCGCTGGGTGCGGTGATGGCGGTGATCGGCTTCATCTACCTGGCGCTGTTCGCGAACCGGCTGCTGCCGGACCGTACCCCGGTGCTGGCCGAGGTGGGTACCGAACGGGAGTTTCTCACCGAGCTGTTGATCGTCGAGGGGTC